>JBAZCD010000468.1:0-2935 GCA_041671205.1 Pedobacter sp. | reverse complement strand
TGGCCATACTTCTTATGGTATATAGCCAGGCCATTTTAGACTGTGCTACCGGATTAGCAACCAGAATGAAATTATAAATGATCCATATAACAATCATGATGCTTATCGGGCTTCTCATGAATGACCAGTCGGGACGATATTTTTGTTGAATAAAAAATCCTATAATCAGCAGGGCAAGGAGTCCGTCCATGATCGTACCTAATGGGAATTTAACGATGTTTATCCTTAGAATCCACATAATCAGGTAAGCGGAAATTAAGAGTATTGAGATTCCGATTTTGGGTTTTGCAATAACTGCAAAGGCGGTTGGCGGTCCGATCAGCAGTATCAGTATCATTACCGCTCCCTTGACCTGTGCGGTTTTTAAAACATATGCAAACATCAGGGAAACAATAAGCAACATCATAAAACCCGCCGGTTTCCCCAGGGTTTTGATGAAAGAGAAAATACTCTTAAAAGCTGCTGCGATCAATGACATTGCTGTTAATCTCTTAAAATTAAAGAAATAGTATTTTTATAAAAAAGAAGAAAACGGTAATGAAAGCAAGTGCCATCGAGCCATATTTACTGAAAAGAAGAAAGATTTCTTTAGAAGATTTTCTTTCTTTGATATGATTATATCTCATAATTAAAATACTATTCTCAATATTAACTATTTATATGATCAGGTAAGTTTCTTCACAGTTAATCTCCCTGATATTTTTTGTGAAGGTGCTTTGTGGCTACCGAAATCTTGTTGGCCGACTTTATTTTAAGCAATGATTTCACCTGTAAAAACATGAATTGAGGAATGCTGAATAATGCCTTGTAGATTCGACGATCGGTATCTTTCTCCAGTAAACTGATCCCAAACCCGGCCAGAAAGCACACAAATGCGATGCCCCATAGCATAGCAAAAAATTGATTTATCCAGATGTTCATTATCAGACAGGTCAGCGATAGAATGAGGAAGATGAAAAGAGGAGGCCTCAGCAGTACAAGGCCAAACAGAAACTGATTAAGGCTTCCATTTATAAAGCTCTTTTTTAATAGCTTGAATCCATTCGAAAAATATTTAAACCATGAATTGATCCATCTTGATCGTTGTTTTACCAGTTGGTCGGATTCAGAGGTTTTCTCATCATAAATGATAGCTTTTTCCGCAAATGCTATTCTTAAATTACGTTCTAATAGCGCATACTGCAGAACTTTATCAAAACCCGCACCTCTGATCTCTTTATTCTCAAGACAGTCAATATAAAGTGAGACACTGAATCCCATTCCTGATCCTGAGAGAGTTGCAGAAGACCCCAGCTTAAAAAGTACTTTTCCATCATAAAAATGATAGTAGAGATCTCTTGCAGCATCAAGTGCTGCTAAATTGGTGTCCAGATTTTTTGCTTTTCTCAGGCCCTGAACGGCTTGAAAACCCAGGCTGAAATACCGGTTTAGTTCTGTCAAATATTCCTGCTCAACTAAATTGTCGCTGTCAATAATGCTTAGGTGTGTATGTGCTCTTTTAAAATGCCCGATCGCATAGAAATGGGAGCCGGTATTACTTGCAAGTGTTTCTTCCGGGCGAAGCAGAATGACTCGTTCATCACTAAAATGCAGGTCTGAGATATCACACTTATCGGCAACAATATAAACCAGAAAATTGCTGTAATTTAATCTTAAGATCGAACTTACTGCTGCCGGGATCAGATCAGTCTGTTCATAAGCGGTAACTATGATTGCATAATCAATATCCTTTTCAGATTTAACAGTTCCTGTCTGTTTTTTAAGAATGCTGAATACTTTGTAAAAAAAAAAGAAGATCAGAGGTAGAATGAGATTATATCCGATCAATATTTGGATCAATATCCATAAATATAGAATGATATGAGCCAGCATATCATTCTAATACATTTGCATGATCAATTCTTTCTGCAGGTTTACCCTGTTGCTTGACCTTGTTCAGTATCCAGCCTATAAACTGACCATTGAGACTTGTGAGGTAGTTAATGTGCTGATTTTTGACTTCATTTAAGGTTTGGTCGGCTTCAAACACACTTACAGTTTTGTCGGCAAATAATATCCATTCTTTGGCTTTGTTCAATGCATCTAGCGGAGGAGTCTCAACAAGAATAACATCAAACTGTGAACGTAATTGTTCAAGCCGCTCCATGATGGTTTCTTCATCACTTACTTCGAGTAAAGATTTATCTCCGCCCCGATTCCCCATGACCATTATACCGGAGTTGAAATTTACCTCCTCCAGGTTGCCAGAGTGAAGAAAGTCTTCAAGGAATAATTTGGTATTGGAATTCTTAGTAATTGAGGGGTTGTCGAAATTGCCATCAACGAGTAATACTTTCTTGTTCACCATCACATAGGTATATGCAATACATGCAGAAATAAGTGTTTTGCCTTCACCTTCGCTGATACTGGTAATACTGAGTATCTGGCCACGGTCAGATGTTCTGGCTAGTTCTCTGTTCACTTCAAAACGGGTGGAACGTAATTGTTTTTTAAATTCACGCATCTCTGCAGTACCGTGCAGGTTTTTCCAGATTCCTTTAAGATCGAGAGTCGACTTTCCAACCAGATTGAGGTAGCCCAGAACTGGCGATTTGGTCATCAATACAAGGTCTGCCGGACGTCTGATACGGTTGTCCAGGAAGAACATGATAAACAGGATGATCACACAGAAAACACCGCTCAGAATGCCGCTTATAATAACCAAAAGCATTTTTTTGGATGGGAGCGGAAGTCCGGGCATGGCCAACTGAGCCTGCCTGAGTTTAACAGGAAATTCAGCCTCCATTGTAACTTTATTATATTGTGCCAGCAGGTCCTGATATTCTTCACTTCCGGTTTGAATATCCCGTTCATAGGATTGTATAACTGCCTCGTGCGGAACAAGCTGTTCAAATTTTTTGCTCATCAGGGCAAGTTGATTTTTGAGCGAATTCAG
>JBAZCD010000467.1:0-2937 GCA_041671205.1 Pedobacter sp. | reverse complement strand
AGGTGTTGAACTATTGAAAATGCTTGCGAATCATTCCTCAACGGCAAAATTTATCTCCCGTAAAATAGCAGTCCGTTTTGTTAATGATGATCCATCCGAAAAGCTGATCGAAAAAATGGCCTCAGCATTCAGGGAGAAAAATGGAAATATAGAAGAAGTACTTATTAAGATGGTTTCTTCACCTGAGTTCTGGAATGCAGAGGCTTTACGCGAAAAGACCAAATCTCCATTTGAACTGGCTGTCAGCGCTGTCAGAGGATTGAATGCTGATGTCATCCAGCCATTTCAGCTGAACAACTGGATCAGCAGAATGGGACAGAAAATGTATTTCTATCAGGCGCCTACCGGTTTCCCGGATAAGGGACAATACTGGATCAATACCGGATCTTTATTAAACCGCATGAATTTTGGTCTCGCACTTGCCTCAGGGCGTATTCCGGGAGTCAGGATAGACTTGTTAAGCTTAAACAAAGGGCGTGAGCCCGAAAGCTCTGAAGCGGCATTACAGGTCTTTAGTAAATTAATAATGCCTGAACGTGAGCTCGAAAAAACAATAGCGCGCCTGAGTCCGATGCTGAATGATCCCCAGCTCATAAAGAAGGTGGAAGAAGCCGCGGTAAGGAGTACAGTGGTTCAGTCGGGGCAAGGTATGATCGGTGAGGATGCTCAAATGCCGAATGAACGGCTTGAAAGAACTAATTTGCCGGGAAGAAATATGGCCGGAGGACAGGGTCAAATGACCGCCTCAGGGTCAAATACAATGCTTGCACAAGTGGTAGGTGTGATTTTGGGCTCACCTGAATTTCAAAGAAAATAAATAAGCTGTTATGATATCCAGAAAAGCATTTCTAAAGGCCGGTGGGCTCACACTTTTTGGAATTGGCCTGGGCGGAATACCTGCCTTTATGGCTCAGGCTGCCAGTCTGGTTCAGGAACCTGCCCTTTTTAAAAGAAAAAAGATCCTGGTCTCCATATTTCAGCGCGGGGCTATGGATGGTTTGATGGCTGTATGTCCCTTTAATGATCCCTTCCTCAAAGCAGCCAGGCCCGGTTTATTTATGCCGGCCGCCAAATCGGGCAATATACCTTCCCTGATTGATCTTGACGGTCGCTTCGGTTTGCATCCGGCTATGCAGGTATTTGAATCCATGTTTCGGGAGAAGCGTCTGGCAATAGTTCATGGCATGGGTTCACCCAATAATACCCGTTCACATTTTGATGCGCAGGATTATATGGAGTCGGGCACTCCTTTTAATAAAGGTACCTCAAGCGGCTGGCTGAACAGGGCGGTTGGGTTGCTTGGTCATGAGGCTACACCGTTTCAGGCAGTGAGCCTGACATCATCGATGCCTCGTTCATTTTACGGAGAACTGCCTGCTGTTGCCATCAGCAATCTGCAGGATTTTGCGATCCAGATGCGTGGTAATCCAATGAGCGCTAACCGGATTTCGAAAAGCTTTGAAGAACTTTACGACCAAACCACATCTGGTTTATTAAAAACAACCGGTAAAGAGAGCTTTGATGCAGTTAAAATGCTTCAGAAAATTGATGTGAAGAACTACAAACCATCCAATAATGCGGTTTATCCGAACAGTCCGCTCGGTAATTCATTGAAACAGATCGCTCAGCTGATTAAAATGGATGTTGGACTTGAAGTTGCATTTGCTGAATCAGGAGGATGGGATACCCATTTTAATCAGGGTACGGCAAATGGGATCTTTTCCCGTAATGTGGCTGATCTGAGTCAGAGTATCATGGCATTCTGGAATGATATGGCACTTTATCAGGATGATCTGACCGTTATGACCATGACAGAATTCGGCAGAACAGTGAAGCAAAACGGAACAGGAGGCACTGACCACGGGCGTGCATCATGCAATTTTATATTGGGCAATGATGTAAACGGGGGTATTGTTCACGGAAAAGTAGAGCCTCTTGCTATTGAAAATCTGGAAGATGGGCGCGATCTGGCAGTGACAACCGATTTCAGGAGTATTTTCTCTGAGGTTGCAGGACGGCACCTCCGGATTGATGATACACAAAAGTTATTTCCAGGATATGATGGTCAGGGGATAGGGGTAATGAATTAGGGGTTATGTTAACAATGAAATAATGTTAATAGTTATGAGCTATGCACAAATCTGATGACCTGCAGTTCACAAACCCTAATAAAAATTAATGATCAATTTAAACCGCCAGAAGGTTTTCATTTCTTTAGATTCTGCTTATTACTTTGCAGGATCACTCAACAGATTTAGCAGAATTACTGCACAATTTCCATTGGATATTACCATGGAAGAATTCTCTGCAACAGAATTTTAGCCCTTATTCAAGACTGATTAAAGAGAGTGGGAAATACTCAAAATGTATGGCATTGGGTAAATCTTCTGCCGAAGCTTCAAAGGAACTTTATATTTCCCGGGGTACGGTCGATATCCATCGTAAGAATATCAGAAAGAAGCTGGAAATAAATTTATATTTTGAATTATGCCAGTATGCCCGCTCATTTGATCTTATCTGACCTATTGGGTTGGTTAAATGATTGTATTTGGGCTATTTTCAGATAGTCAAAAAATTAAGATTTAGGGATTAATATCAACAAAGACGGAATTAATTCCGTCTTTGTTGATTAAGCGGAGAATACTGAAATATCAATGCTATTTGAATTTCAGATTTAAGGAAACCACATTGGAAAGCAATTTAGTTGATCTGATATAGTGGCCATATCTTAATTCGATCATATTTAAACGCTGAACACCAAATACCCCTTTTGGAGGTGCAAATCGTATTCCGCTGCCGAAAAAATCGCTGCTTAAAGCTGACAGATCGTAATCACTTGTAAAATATTGATCGGATGGATTATGCTGCCCGTAAGGTGCAAAATATTGGGTGCCGCTTTGTTTGTTATAACGATAGAACGGACTCACAGAAAAGAAA
>JBAZCD010000466.1:0-2944 GCA_041671205.1 Pedobacter sp. | reverse complement strand
CATGCAATCCCGCACATGCGGGACTTTAAAAAACAATTATATACAAATGAAAAATTTTTCTCCTCTTCTGCTATTTAAGTTTAATTAAAATGATAAAGATAGGTATAATCGGGATGAGCCCGGGTAATGCTCATCCATCTTCGTGGTCAGCTATAATAAACGGATCTTTTAACGGAGAAGAAATAACAGCTCTTGGTTATCCGGGGGTTACTAATTATCTGCTGGCAAACAGGGTAACATTAGGTTTACCTGCAGCAAAGGTTACCCATATTTTGTCCCAGGATAAAGCCCTTTCAAAACAAATAGCCATATCAGGTGGTATTGAGTATGTTGCAGAGAGTGCTGAAGAAATGATTGGAGCTGTGGATGCTGTCATCCTGGCAAGAGATGACCCTGAGAACCACCGCGAAATGGCCAGGCCATTTATTGATGCAGGAGTACCAATCTTTATCGATAAACCTTTATGCAGCAATAAAGAAGACCTGGATTATTTTGCTTCAGAGATAGCAAAGGGTAAATTTATCATGTCCTGTTCTTCTATGCGATATGCAGGTGAGTGTATGACGGCGAAAACCGAATTGTCTTCTCTTGGCAAGATCGAACTGATAACAGCGGTGGGAAAAAAGGACTGGATCAAATATGGTGTTCACATGCTGGAGGCGGTTTTTTCAATCATGGATGATCCTAAACCGCTAAGTGTGACAAACGCAGGAAAAGAGGGTCAGTCAATTGTTAAAATAGATTTTGAAGGCGGCCTGCAGGTAACTGTGCATTTGTTTATGGAAATATCGGGCACATTTCAGATTTCTTTATTTGGCCGGCAGGACTGGAAGCTTATTGAAATAAAAAATTCATATTCCATGTTCCGGGATAATATCATTGAGTTTATACGCTCAGTTGAGGAAGGTAAACCAAGGCTTGAATTTTCTAAAACAGAACAGATCATTAAAACAATCATTGCCGGAGAAGAAAGCTTAAAACAAGGCGGAAAAACAATCTTTATATAGTAGCAGAAATGAACGTTAAACAACTATTTGATCTTACCGGCAAAGTGATCCTGGTAACTGGTGGTGCAGGAAATTACGGCAAATGCATAGCAGAAGGTCTAGCAGAAGCCGGAGCAAGGGTTATCATTGCTTCACGCAATAAAGAAAATGTAGAAGCGGTAGCTAAAAAATTCCGTGAAGAAGGTCTGGATGTGCATGCACTGCAGGTCGACCAGGGTAATCACGATTCGGTAATGGAGCTTAGTAAAACGATCATCAATGAGTTCGGAAAGTTAAATGGTTTTGTGAATAATGCAGTATCAAGACCGATGAAAGGTTATTACGCACCCATCGAAAAATTTGCAGAATCCATGCAGGTAAATGCCACCGGGATGATGGATATTTTGCGGGAAATGGGAGAGCTCATCGCTAAAAACTCTGACGGTGGCAGCATCATTAATATCAGCTCTATGATGGGAATGTTTGGCCCTGACTATTCAAATTACGAAGGTACGGATATGGGTAAAGATCTTCCGCCGGATTATTTCTTCCACAATGCCGGACTGATCAACCTTACCCGTTTTATGGCGCAGAATTTTGCCGGCAAAAACATCCGGGTAAATTGCATAAGCCCGGGCGGTTTGTTTAATAATCAGCCCGAACGTTTCCTGGAGAATTACACTAAAAAAGTGCCTCTGAAAAGAATGGCAAATAAGGATGATATCAAGGGCCTGGTAGTTCTTCTGGCATCAAAAGCAGGAGAATACATTAATGGCGAAAATATATTAATGGATGGGGGATTAAATGCATAAACAATTATTATGATCAGATCTAAGAGGTACATTCAATACTGCATTATTTTAATGCTTTCTTTATTACTCAACTCAGCTAATTCTCAAACTACAAGCTGGGATAGCACTTATCGTCCTGAAATATATGCCCCCCAATTACAGCAATTTAAAACCTTCCGGCGTTCAAACAAAGACGTTGTTTTTTTAGGAAACAGTATAACACACTGGACAGACTGGAATGAATTATTAGGAATATCAACGGCAAAAAACCGGGGCATTCCGGGTGATATAACCTTTGGTGTTTTAGAACGCTTAGATGAGGTTGTAAATGGCAGGCCGGCTAAAGTTTTTATACTTATAGGCGTTAACGATGTAGCAAGGAATATTCCGGACAGTGTGATACTTAATAACTATCAGCGAATAATCAGGGGTATTAAGCGCGGTTCGCCTTTGACAGAAATTTATTTTCAAACGATGCTTCCTACTAACGATAGTTTTAAAAAGCTGCTAAATCATTATAAGAATGATACCATAGCCTCCATAAATGAGAGGCTTAAGATACTTGCAGTTAAAGAAAATATCGGCTTGATCGATCTTTATTCTGCTTTCATCGACAAAGAAAATAACCTGGACAAAGAATATACGTTTGATGGGGTTCATTTAACAGCCAAAGGTTATGCTAAGTGGGCCTGCGTATTAAAAGAAGGCGGGTATTTACGATAATAAGAAATGCCATTGTAATTAAAAAGCATATGATGAGTACAAAATATTTAGAAGCTTTTGGACTGGAGGGAAAAGATGTATGGGTGATTGGCGGCGCTGGCTATCTGGGTCAGGCTACAGTTGAATTATTGCAGAGCGCCGGGGCTAAAGTATTATGTATTGATATTGAAGATCGGTCCAGAAATTTTATCGAATCTTTATTGGAAAACTCCAACCTCAGCGCGGCTAGTTTAAATACCCGGGATATTGAAAGAAGCAAGCATTTTGTTTTAGAACAGCTTTCGAACCGTGGAGTGCCTGATGGTCTGATCGATCTCAGTTATGCTTCCACTGCAAAAGGTTTCGATGAACTTTCGGCTGAAGAATTTGATGAAGTGAACCATGGAGGAATAACAGCTTCGTTTATTTTAGGCAGGGAAGTTGGAAATGCTATGAAAACTAAAA
>JBAZCD010000465.1:788-2946 GCA_041671205.1 Pedobacter sp. | reverse complement strand
GAGTCTTTGATTATCCGGGCGATCGAAAGATCTTTCAAATCAAGAGATTGACTGCTATTGTTGTAGATTTCAACAAAATCTGCACCCTCAGGCCTGGGATTAAAGAGTATTTCTGTGATCAGTATATCATTTTTCTCAATTTTTTTGCTCAGGGTGAATTCCAGAGAACTGAATTCTGCGCTTATTGGTGTATTTCTGCAATCGCTGATATCATTTACCCTGATGCGGTAGGTTTGTCCCCGTGTCAAAGGATCTTTCAATGTCAAAATAACTTTATCAAAATAGATCTCTGCTAATCTTGAACTCATAGGAGATCCTGCTCCATTATTCAGGGTATAATTGCTGCTTTTCATAGCTTTCAGATGATCTACAGCCCTGTTAAAGCTTAGAGAAATGCTCAGGCTGTCAATAAGTTCTACCCCGGTTAACTTCAGAGTTTCCGGTTTGTAATCGGCCTGGTAAACTGAATTCTTGCTTCCGGGAGTTCCTCCCGAGCTATCTCTGCTGGCTGTCCAGTTCTGAAAACTCAGACAGATCGACATCGGGTCTATTAATTCCAGGGAATATCCGCCTTTTCTTTTCTCTGCATCTTTATACCATCCCGAATCATACCTGACCTGATGTAATTCCCTGCCTTTATTGCTTTTTAAGAGAAGCACATCAGTTTCATTGTTTAAATCAGGCCATACCGCTAATCCTATAACTTTGCCAAATGGCTTAAAGACCGCGGTGTCTTTCTCAGCACATAATATAATGTAAGAACCGGCCGCGATTTCTCCGTTCTTTAAACTGTAGTTACTGATCTGATCACCAAAGTTCAGGTCTTTAAGGTTCACTGTATTTTGTGTGGGATTAAAAAGTTCCACGAATTCTACTTCAGGAAGCCCATTCACGGGTGATGGGTCTGCAAAGATTTCATTGATAATCAGCGGGTAGTCGTTCTCTGGTACAACAGGTATACTGAAGGAAATTTGTCTATTAGAAGAGGAATTTAAAGTACCTGAACAGGAATAAAGTGAATCAGCGGAAAGGATATATTCAACTCCTTCCCTGAATTTTTGATTGAATTCCAGAATGATACCCATGAAGTCGGGCCGGATGCTTAAAGATTTCGCCTTCCCCATTCCGTTTGTGATCTGAAAGTTGGAAGCCTTTAGAAAATTTTTGTCGGGAATTCTGTTAAAGAACATGGCTGCAGTGCTGTCAGAGAGTACCTTTGCAGAATCAATTTTAAGTGCTTCATCCAGATAGCCGGAAAGATACCTGCTGTTTGTTCTACCAGGTGTACCTCCCGCCGGATCTATAGATGCAGCCCAGTTATAGAAAGCGGGACATGTTTTTGATGAAAGATCAATGATTTCCAGTGACCAGCCCCCCGGCTTTTTATCCGGATTTTTATACCAGGAGTCAGAATAGGAAACGGAATCGACCATTCGGTTTTTGAAACTTCTCAGAAAAATCAGGTCCTCATTATTGCCTAATGCAGGCCAGGGTGAAATGCCTGCTGTTTTGCCATAACTTTTAAGCAGAGTGGTATCAGCAATAGGACAGAGTATCAGGTATTGTTTGGGTACAATTAAGAATTTTTTTAACGTGCTTTTAGTCTGTGTATCACTGATCGTCCAGCCTTCCAGATTGACAGTATCCCTTCCAGGATTATAGAGCTCGATGAATTCTACCAAAGGCAGTCTGACTTCCGGTGATGGATCGGCAAAGATCTCAGTAATAAGAACCATGGCAGTATCAGGCTTCTCTGCAGGGGGTGGAGGCAGAGGGGGCAGACTGAAGCTAAATCTGGTGTGATTGCTTATTCCATTACCGCTACAGTCTTTTACATCAGAGATATCTAATTCGTATGTTTTTCCTGCAGTAAACCTCTCAGTGAATGTAATTTTCAGCCGTTCATGTTTAATATCCTCAATGATGTTTTTGATTTTACCTGCTGCTGGAGACAATGAAAAATTTCCAGGAATGATAGACTTTAATATTATGGATTTATTAAAAAATACATATAAAGTGGAATCAGATGTTCTCCTTATACTGTCCGCTTTCAAGGGCAAAAGATCATAATTGGATACATAGACAGAATTTTGTTTCCCTGGTGTTCCGCCGGAAGCATTGTTCGAGGCTGTCCAGTTATAGAAATCTGTACACTTTG
>JBAZCD010000465.1:0-778 GCA_041671205.1 Pedobacter sp. | reverse complement strand
CAATGGTCTGAATAAGAAATAGAATCCACGATCCTGTTTTTGAAACTTTTCAGAATGACCTGATCTGAGCTGTTGCTCAAAGATGGCCAGGGTGAAATACCGGTAGTTTTACCAAAATATTTGTATTGCGCAGTGTCAGCTGCAGGGCAAAGAACAAGGTATTGTTTGGGTGCTATAAGGGAGGACTTTATGCTGCTTTTTGTCTGAGGGTCATTGAGACTCCATCCTTCAAGATCTATAGTATCCTTCCCGGGGTTAAAGATCTCAACAAATTCTACCAAAGGCAGCCCGACCTCAGGAGAGGGATCAGCAAAGATCTCCGTAATAAAAATTTTAGCAGTGTCAGGCCTTTCTGCCGGAGGAGGCTGTAAAGCTAAACTAAAGCTGAATTCAGAAGAAGCGCTGCTCAGGATATTACCACTGCAATCTTTTATTGATGAGAGGCTTAGTGTGTAATTATTTCCCGCTTTGAATTTTTTACTGAATTCTATAATTAATTCTTTAGAGTTATTAAGCCCTGCACTTATTTTTTGAACCTGTCCTGCCTCTGGGTTAAGTTTGAAATTTGTGGCCTGAATTGATCCTGTATCGGGATATTTATTAAAATAGATATGCAATGTAGAGTCGGATTCTCGATGAATACTATCTGATTTAAAGGGTTCTAAATCAATATTGAGGGCATGAACGGAGTTTTGCCTTCCCGGTGTTCCGCCGGAAGAATTTTTTGAAGCTGTCCAGTTAAAAAGACCATGGCATTTCGAAAATGCATCAATGCGCT
>JBAZCD010000464.1:0-2954 GCA_041671205.1 Pedobacter sp. | reverse complement strand
TTGTAACAGGTAATATATTTATTACTTTTGTGTTTATGAAGTATAACGAACTTTTCAGGATGTTAAAAAAGGACGGTTGGTTTGAAGTAAGGCAAAAGGGTAGCCATGTAATTATGCAGCACCATATTAAGCCTGAACAATTAATCGTCCCCTACCATGCCGGAAAAGAAGTTAAAAAAGGATTATTGACCTCAATACTGAAACAAGCAAACATTAAAACAGATAAAAGATGAAAAAGCCAAAGATTAAGATAACGGTTGTAAAAGAGGATACCGGGTATAGTGCCAATACCTTGGTAAATG
The DNA here is from genome assembly GCA_041671205.1 of Pedobacter sp. GTDB lineage: Bacteria > Bacteroidota > Bacteroidia > Sphingobacteriales > Sphingobacteriaceae > Daejeonella. Next base: position 2,652 of record JBAZCD010000464.1, on the reverse strand, counting down.
GCAACTTTATTGCCACCGAAGCTGAAACTTTTGAAGAACTCAATACAATGGTTTTGGAGGCGGTAAACCTTGCTTTTGAGGAAAAGGGCTTTGTTTATACTATTGAGGAAATACAATTTGAATATGATCTTGAAAGTTTCTTTGACTTTTACAAGGTTATCAATGCAAAGGCACTTTCCAAACGTATCGGAATGAACCAAAGTCTTTTGGCTCAATATATCAAAGGCATTAAAAAGCCTTCTGTTATTCAAACCAAACGTATTTTGCAGGGCGTTCAGCAAATAGGCAGGGAACTTACCGAAGTTCGGTTTTTGCTCTAATTTGTAACGGTATTCGTATGTCATTTGCTATTAAAAAATATAAAATGCTGATTGAGGTTATAATTTAACATAGATTGTTCCCTGAAAAAGATTGCTCAGGCAGGGGAATTTTCCTGCTTTAATGTTCAATTCAGACGGCAGCAAAGTTCTGTCATATTATTCTCCCGGTCTATTTATTAAATGCCCCTTCCGGGGTTAAAACAATTCCCATGGCAAGACCTGTTGGTTATTCCCTGAATGATAAAAACCATACCGGGTAAAGCAGTGATCCATTCTTTGTAATAGATGGATAAACCTAAAAAGGCCAGCCCTATGGCGATTCTGAACCAGCGATTAAAATTCGCCACTGTTAAATTTGTCATTGTATGAACGATGCTGATAATTCAATCTTTAATCATTAAGGCCACAACAATTCCGTACGCCATATGCCCAATGATGCTTCCCATCAATACCAGAATCATACTTCCCTCTTGTACAGGAACTGCAGGTAATAAGGCCTTCATCATCAGCATCATAATTTGAGCAAAAGCAAAAACTGCGAAGCCAAAAGCAGCGCCCCGCAGGAGTCTGCTCTGCATTTTCTGAAGCCTGCTTCTGAGAATGTAAACATAAGCGGCAGCAAATACGATGCCTGTCATAAAATGCATTATCCAGCCCAATGCCATAGGTAAACTCAACATTTCTGCAAGCATGGCTGCGGGATTCATTTTTGGCATACCCATAAACGGAGCAATGAACATGACCATAGTCATTACAGCAGTTCCGGCAAAACCGGCAAATACCGATTGTTTAATTTGATTTTCCATTTTTGTTTATTTTAGATTGTTTCTTCGATTTACTGATTACAGATTCATTTGATCTTATAATTAATATTTTAAGACCTGAATTTCTTTTCGATTAATCTGTCCAGGCTTAGTTTTCCGGGGCCATAAATAAATAGTGTAAGTAGCATGATGATGTAGTATAATGGAATTTCAAATCCATTTTCACCGGCTTCAAATCCATTTTCCCAATGAACCGTTTTAATGGCAACAAGCATTGTTATAATTAGAGGGATAGTAATAAAACGTGTTCCTAATCCTAAAAACAATAATACCACCCCTAAAGTTTCTGTACCTGCTGCCAGATAGGCATTCAGATAAGGCAGGGGGATCCCAAGGCTTTCAAACCATTCTGATATGCTGTTTATATCGTCCCATTTCATAATTGCAGGACCATAAAAGCCATAAGCTATCATTAGCCGCATCAGAAGGAGAGGCAGAAATTTTACCTTTTCAAGGCCGGCTGTTGCTGAAAAGTATTTAGCTGTTATATTCATAGTTTATCTATTGTGCTTGATGATGAAATTGATCTTGTTTTTTGAATCTCTGAATGGCTTCTTTACCTGTTCTGATGAAATCTGACGGCTTAATATAACCTTCGGCATATATAACCGGACTTCCGTTCTTATCCAGATAGAGCAATGCAGGGTAGGCCCTTATTTGGAATTTAGCGGCTAATAAAGCGCCATCAGCTTCATCTCCGTTTAAGGAAACATTTATGAAAGAATTATTATATAACTCTCCCACCGATTTGTTTGAGAACGTATTTATTTTCAGCAGTTTGCAGGGGCCACACCAGGTAGCGTATAAGTCCAGAAATATTGGTTTATTTTCTTTTTGTGCTTTTTGAATGGCCTCTTCCCAGGAGCCGCTAAAAAAGTGAATGCCATTTTTTCTGATTGCCTCAGGTTTTTTTGCTGCAATTAACAGTGGAATAATAATTATAAGCAGCAGATTCTTCATATCAGAACATTTTGCTTACCGAAACCTATAATTAATTGCTGTTTATAAGCATTTTCAAAGAACCGGATGATCGATTTCTGGTCTTCATCTGAAAGTAGTAGATTGTATTCCTGCTGAAACTCATTGAAAAGCTCTTTTATTGATAGAGGGCTTTCTGAAAGATACTCTATCATCCTGATTAATGCCGGAGAGCTATCGGTAAAGATCACTTCGCCCTCTGTATTGCGATGAGCAGTTACATAATACTTTCCTTTATCGCTAAACTTAATGAGTTTGGCATTTTTACTATGTACGGGGTAATTAAAGGAAAGTAAGTGATGTTCAGGGTTCAGTACTAATCTGTCTGATAAAATATTGCCGGTTATATCTGCCTGAACCATTTTATCTTCCATCATAAATAATTCTACCTCTACCCATTCAAACCAGAGCAATTCTTCCAGAAAAGGGTACTTTTTCAGCAATGGATGTTTTGTATCAGCAAGAAATTGGTAAAACTCCTTAGGCATATACCATACCTGAGGCGATTGGCAGGGATGCTTGGTAAAAAA
>JBAZCD010000463.1:0-2971 GCA_041671205.1 Pedobacter sp. | reverse complement strand
GAATGTGGAATTCTATATGGGAAGCGATCAAATATTTAAAAGCTATGAACTGATTAAGAATTTCAACAGTGGTTCGGCCCCCTATTCCAGAGGATATACCGGCGCATCCTTTTATCTCGGTTTTGGATTAAAATTCGGCACCATACTGGAACATCAGGCGAATGCCACACAAATACCTGGTTTTCAAAGAAATCCGAATGGCGGATTATTAAAACGAATGTTTGGAAAAAAGGGCTGAGAAGATCATTTACCGGGCTTATTAAACAGGAACTCCTTTAAATAAAAGGGCTCAAAATAAGCAAGGTTCTCAAATTCACCTTCCTGAAATTTTCTGCATGCGCTGTCATTCAAATGTGCGGCAGAATTTTCGAAATCAATAAACCTTATAGCAGGCTGATCAGCAAAAAGCTCTTTGAACTTATCAGAACCATCTCCAAACATAAAAAGCTCATTCGGGCTGTATTGTTCAAAAGAATGTCTGTCAACAATTTTTGCACTGACCGCTTCGACCATATTCAGATCCTTTTGATAGATACCTGTATAAACTTCCATCCTTCGTGCATCGATCATTGGGATCAGCAAGGCCGAATCAGGGATATCAGAACGCTGCGTCAGGCTGCATGCCATTGCCTCCAGGGTGTCTATGCCTATCAAAGGTATATCAAGGGCATAACACAATCCTTTAGCGGTCGAAACCCCTATTCTCAGTCCGGTATAGGATCCCGGACCCTTACTGACGGCCACAGCCTGAAGATCTGAATACTTTTTATCCGCCTTCAGCATCAGTTCTTCAATGAACAGAGTAATATGGCTGGCATGAATATTCCGTTCATTAGCCTCTTTTACTCCAATGACCTTCCCCTTCTCACTCAAGGCAACCGAACAGCTGCTTGTAGCAGTTTCAAGAAGTAAAATAAGCTGATCATTCATAGGCGCAAAGGTTCAAAATTAGGCAAATATAAAAAAATCAGGGTACCGGATCATGTCCGTGCCCACCCCATGGATGGCATCTTCCAATCCGCCTGAGGGTTAACCATCCGCCTTTAAAAGGACCATGTTTCCTGATTGCCTCTACACCATAATGTGAACAGGTTGGAGTAAAACGACAGGATTTCCCCAGTACAGGCGAAAGCAGATTCTGGTAGATCCAGATCAGAGATAAGAAAATTGAAGAAAATACAGATTTGATGATCCTATTCAACATGACTGCTCAGATATGACTTCTTAAAGCGGGCCAAAGCATCTTTAAATTTCTTTTCCAAAAAACCATAGTCGGGAATTTCATTACCGATATAATTTACAGCAAGTAATATCCTGGCTGAATGTTCATTCAGGAAAGAGTACAGATCTTCAGACTTATGGAGACGATAGACTTCGCGGATTCTTCGTTTGATCAGATTTCTGTCTACAGCACGCTTAAATTTCTTCTTGGGCACACTAATCAGAATCTGCACAGGCAGCTTGGAGTTTGAATCTTCAGGAAGCCAAACGATGCGGAAGGGATATACTAAAAAAGAAGAACCGTCACTAAAAAGCTTTTCAATAAGCTTAATATTACATAACCGTTCTTCTTTTTTAAAACTATGCATTTTGATTGTTATTTAGCCTGATCTATAAGCAGATTTTGATCTGCGCAATTCGTAAGGCTACGAAAACACAACCAAAATTACGCTTTATGGCGACGCTCGTCAGATACAGATAGTCTTTTTCTACCTTTAGCTCTTCTTGAAGCTAATACCCTTCTTCCGTTTGCACTGCTCATACGCTCTCTGAACCCGTGCTTATTTCTTCTTTTTCTTTGAGAAGGCTGGAATGTTCTTTTCATGACTTATTAATCTATTATTGCTCTAAAAAACAGGAGTGCAAATATAAGGTTGATTTTTCACAATTCAAACAATAGAATCAAAATATCCTTACCTTTCATTAAAAAACACGTTCCATTGTCCAAAAATATGAAATTAAGTTTCTTTATTTTCCTTACATTTCTGTCAATAACAGCTGTTTCACAGGTTAAAATTGAGAATTATAAGATTTATGACAAGCGGTCCGGAAAGACCTGCACCATTGAGGAAATGATTAACGATCTATCAGGAGCTGATGTGGTATTTTTCGGTGAAGAACACAATGACCCTACCGGACACCAGCTTGAAACTGAGGCACTAAAAATGCTGCATCAAAAAAACGGAAGCAAACAGGTCTTATCCATGGAAATGTTTGAAACGGATATACAGCAGGTAATAAATGAGTACTTACAGAACCTGATTCGCGAGAAGAATTTCACCAAAGAAGCCAGATCCTGGAGCAACTATACAGATTATAGACCTATGGTAGAATATTCCCGTGAACAACATCTTCCTGTGATCGCAGCAAATACCCCAAACAGATATGTCAATATAGTTACACGCAAGGGCCTGGCAAGCCTTGATTCATTGGATAAAACTGCAAGAAAATGGCTTCCTCCTCTGCCTGTTGACACTGCCGCAGGAAAATATTACGAAAACTTTTTAAAGACAATGGGTGGACATAAAGTCCCGGGTATGGAAATCTATCAGGCTCAGAACCTCTGGGACTCAGGAATGGCCTATTCCATCTACCATCACCTGAAAAAGAACAAGGTAGATAAAGTATTTCATGTAGTCGGACGCTTTCACAGTGACGAGAAACTGGGTACTGTAGCTAAATTATTGAAGTTCAAACCAAGTTTGAAGGCAGCAAATATTTCCTGTTTCTCAGACAGCACTTTCAGGGATCCTGATTGGGCTAAATTCTCACATCTGGGAGATTATGTCATCATAACCAATCCTGAGATCAAAAGAACTTATTGATTACTTATTCTGATTTTTCAACAAATCCCTGATTTCAGACAATAGAGATTCCTCCGCACTTGGAGGAGCCTGAGCTGCCGGAGCTGTCTCTTCTTTACGTTTAAGCGCATTAATGGTCTTTATAACAGCGAAGATGCACAAAGCCA
>JBAZCD010000462.1:0-2987 GCA_041671205.1 Pedobacter sp. | reverse complement strand
GCTTGGTGAAGGTCTTTTTGATTAGGTTATGTTCTTTCATAATTTCTCATTACCATCAATAATCTTTAACACCGCCTCCATTTTTACCTCCCCAATAAATTGTTTCAACAAACGCTTGTTAGCGCCATAAATGAAAACAGAAGGAAAAACCGATGTACCAAAATATTTTTTAAACTGGAAGTTGCGATCGAGCAGTACAACCAGGTTATCAACCTGCCAAAGTTTGTACTTATCTGCAAAAGCTTCAATCCTTTTGGTAGAATCATATGGGGTGATCAGGATCATGTTGGCCTTCGCGAAACGTTCGGGCTGTCTCCCGATCTCTGTGGCTTCATACTGGCAGTGATCGCACTCGGGGTTAAAATAGATAATTACCGTAGGCTGGTTCGGATTGAAACCATCCAGACAGGTTAGTACCCGTGCAGCGATTCGAAACAGCAGTGCTGCAAAGTTTGGACCTTTTCTGTTGCCTCCTTCTTTGCCCGGTAGGATTGGAAGGTCTTTGTAACCAGCCAACTCCCTGTCACAAGCAATGCGAACACGACCAGATACTTAGCCCATTTCTTCATCAGGTGAGGTTTACTGTTAAAAACATCACAAACAAAACCCACAGCAAAAGGCCTGTCCCATAAGAGGATGCCACTCTTTTCAATGAGTTGCCAAACGGTTTTTCTAGCAACCCTGACAGCAACCAGGCTAACACCAGCCAATAAAGCAGTTCAAAAACGTTGATCAGCGAAAAGGGATAAACAAACAGTTTATCAACGGAGTTTCGATGAAACAATTCCATAAGCGACAGCGGCTGGAACTGCAAATCATCGAGTTTACTTACATTCTTGAAAAAGATCAATATTACAAGTTTCGCAATTCCGGCCAATATGAAAACAAAGTCTGCTATTAATGCTACTTTAAACAACTCTTTGAACCTGATTTTACTGTTGACCAAAAAACAGCCGATGTAGAGGCAAATTGCAGTAAAACTTATCCTTATCAAAATAACAATTGGAGTGAATACATAACCAATCCACTGCCATTTTTGGGACATTTCAAACATTTTAGCAATCCTGTCGACAGCCATCTGTTCCCCAAATGACTGGTAAAATAATCCTTCAGATAAGAAAAGATAGTTTGTCGAAAAGGATAGAAAGACATTAAGGGAAGAAAATAATAAAAGAACTTTCCAAGTAGTAAATTTCAATACTAAATTTTTCATTTAAATTACTATAATCATAAAATTTGAACTTTAATTCATTTAATACATTCAAAAATATGATTTATTGAAAACCAGCTAATTTGCTTATAACTTAAGCATCAATTATTAAATATGCTTTTTTTTAGACCTAAACAGAAGCAAAACTAAAATTACAATACCGATACCAGCGACTAAACCAGCGTAATATTGCAAATCTTTTGATTGAAGATGTGCTAATAACAAAACAGTGACTATTGAGACTATGAATATTATCACTAAGAGAGCTTTTTTTAAATCCATTTTATATTTATTTTAATAATTAAACTTGAATAAAGAATGATTCCGCAGATGTTAGGTAAACACCTGCGGAAAATATTTAAGAATTTCGATAAATAGCATAACCTCCGCAACCTATACTAATAACAGCTAAGGATACAACAACTCCAGTGCCAAGTGTAACAACTCCTGCAACACCAAGTAGGGCTGCTACTCCATCTCCAATTGCAATACCGGTGCAGAGCCCATCAAAAAAACTTAATAAGCTTCCACCTTCAATACAGGTCATTTCTTCAATTGTCAAACTTTTCATGACTTTTCTATTTATTAAAATGTTAATTATTTTTTGGGTAATCACCATAGTTAGCGTACAAACCAAGTGCACATGCAGGCCCAGTCGCGCCAATTAATGGGGCAGTAAAAACAAACAAGGCAAATACAAGTGAGACCCCGCAAAACACACCAGTAGTAAACTCATTCATTCCTCCTTGTATTGCTTCTATTTCCTCAAAACTTAATTCTTTCATCACAGTTCATTTTAAAATTTTAACACTATTTTCATCCCAAAATTTTCACCTCATGCAGGTTTGGATGAACCGCATAAGGCCTGCTCCTGAAAGATGGAAGGTTCCAACTTTTTGGCCGCACCGGTGAGCAGATAATCCCTTGCAGGTTTTCGCGACGCAGCAGGGTGTTGGGATCCGGTGCGGCCTTTCAAACGAATTTGTTGTGGCTCATATTAAACTGGGTTTGTGTTGAAAAAGACAAACCGCGTTGTTGCTTTGTCCCTATCAGTTAAGATAGGCTTGTATCTTTCCCATCAGTGACATGGCCCATGTCTGGGAGAGTTGCATTGATTCCATGGTGACCATCGGGGTCTTTTCTGCCAATTTTTTCCCGGCAGGGGTTTCATAAAAAGCGACAATGGCCTTTACCTCTTCCTGGGTAAAATGTTTCTTGTAAACAGGGATCAGTTGCTTGTTCAGCTCTGCCACCTCCACATCAAAAACATCTTTCTTTAAGGCAGCCCACTTGGCATCGGTTACCTCAGGCTTGGAAGCTTTGAACTGCGCCACAATCCGGCCAAACATGGCATCGGTGGTTCCCTGGGAACCGTTGAGCTGTTGCATTTTCATGATATCGGCCTCAAAAGGGTCGGTTTGGGCAAAAACAGTCGATCCGATCAATAGTAATACGGATACAAAAAGCAATTTCAGGTTGTTGCGATCCTTCATTTTTCAGGGGAATTAAAATGTTAATAAAAAATAATGTTATACGGTTCAGGAAACGGACTGAACTTTCATTTGGTGGAAAATCAGGCCCGCTTTAATAATTAATACCCAATAAGAGTAAAAAGGTTACCCCCCCCTTTTTTTATGTTAAATAATGTTAAACATCTGTTTCTGCGATGTGAAGTTAAGGAGTAAGAGGCTTCCTGATTGATTGTCAAGAAGATTTACAGAATCTCGCAACACCCGAACCCCAAATGGTTCTTCTCCCCGAATCCTAAATAATAGCC
>JBAZCD010000461.1:0-3003 GCA_041671205.1 Pedobacter sp. | reverse complement strand
TTTTTGGAAAACCGCTTAATCCTTTATAAATTCTGTTTGTATGGAAGTTGGCTCTTCTTCCGGTTAGAATCTTGTGACCGTATGCCTGATGACCTACGTCCCAGATAAGCTGATCGTAAGGCGTATTGAGTACATAATGCAGAGCAACGGTTAATTCAACAACGCCTAAACTGGAACCAAAGTGGCCTCCATTTACAGAAACTGTATCAACAATAAATTGTCTTAATTCTGAACAAATACGCTCAAGATCATCCTCTTTGAATTTTTTTAGATCCGAAGGATAATTGATCTGTGCAAGAAAATCGCCTGCCTTAACTTCCATTTAGGGTTTAATAATTATCGACTTTGCAAAAATAACTTATTTGTTAAACATTTTTATTTTTTTGTAGAGACACATAATTATGTGTCTCTACATTACATTTGATAATAATTATGAATGTTACTGACGCTTTCGAAATCCGGCTACCGCAGTTTGAAGGTCCATTTGATCTGCTTTTGTTTTTTATCGAAAGAGATGAACTGGATATTCAGGACGTTCCGATTGCCAGAATTACGGATGATTTTCTCGACTATCTGCATCAAATGAGTTCGCTGAACATTGAAGTGGCCAGTGAGTTTATTTTTGTGGCCGCTACTTTGATGCGGATAAAGGCAAAAATGCTTTTGCCCCGTCCCGATCTGGATGATGAGGGCAATGAAATAGATCTTAAACGTGATCTGATCCAGAAGCTGATCGAATATAAAAAGTTCAAACAGGTTGCAGAGCATCTCAGATTGCTTGAAAATGAGCGTTTTAAGCAGGAAAAGCGAGGCAATATTACTCCTGAGCTTCAGCAGATGGCACTTCTTGCTGATCCCGGCGAGGAATTGGAATCATTTGATCTTTATAAGCTCATGATGACCTTCAATAAAATGCTTCAACGTAGTTTACAGCGTGATAATAAGCAGGAGCATATTGTTGAACAATACCCCTATAATATCGAGGCACAAAAAAAAGTGATTGACAGGTTGCTTTCCATTAATAAGAGGCTTGCTTTCAGGGATATTTTATCTAATTCTGAAAACAAAGTTCATTTTGTCTATAATTTTTTGGCTATGCTGGAAATGCTTCAGCAGGATCTGATCTCCATTCAAACAGGAATTGGATTTAATAATTTTTGGATTGAAGCTAAAATCGGTTCAATCAATTCTTAATTTGTATTTTTGCAGTAAATTTATTAACATATTATCCCACACATACACTTTAATACATCCATGAAGAGAGATAAACTTATTTTCAGCCTGATTGATGAGGAACAAGAACGGCAGGAATCCGGTCTGGAGCTAATTGCATCAGAAAATTTCGTTAGCAAGCAGGTAATGGAAGCTGCAGGCTCAGTAATGACCAATAAATATGCTGAAGGTTTACCGGGCAAAAGATATTATGGTGGTTGTGAAGTAGTGGATGAAGTTGAGAATATTGCGATTGAACGTGCTAAAGAATTATTTAATGCAAGCTGGGTTAATGTTCAGCCGCATTCAGGAGCTCAGGCCAATGCAGCAGTTCTGCTGGCACTTCTGAATGCCGGAGATAAAATTTTAGGATTTGATCTTTCACATGGAGGCCACCTTACTCATGGATCTCCTGTAAATTTTTCGGGTAAATTATACAAGCCGCATTTTTACGGAGTTGATCGTGAAACCGGTCTTATAGATTATAAAAAGCTGGAAGAAGTAGCTTTAAAAGAAAAGCCAAAAGTGATTATTTGTGGTGCTTCTGCGTATTCACGCGACTGGGATTATAAGTTTATCAGGTCTGTGGCCGATCAGATAGGAGCATTGGTGATGGCTGATATTTCTCATCCATCAGGCCTTATCGCGCGTGGTTTATTAAATGATCCGCTTCCGCATTGTCATGTGGTAACCACAACCACTCATAAAACCCTAAGAGGCCCGAGAGGCGGTATGATCATGATGGGTCAGGATTTTGAGAATCCGATGGGTCAGAAAACACCTAAAGGTGAATTAAGAATGATGTCTTCGGTATTGGATATGGCAGTATTCCCGGGTACACAGGGCGGACCTTTAGAGCATATTATTGCTGCAAAAGCGATCGCATTTGGTGAAGCATTAAGCGAAGGCTATATGAAATATATCATTCAGGTGAAGAAAAATGCAGAGGCAATGGCTGCAGCCCTTGTCAGCCGGGGTTATCAGCTTATTTCGGGGGGTACAGATAATCATATGATGCTGATCGATCTTCGCAACAAGGATATTACAGGCAGGGATGCTGAGAATGCACTTGGTGAAGCAGCTATCACTGTAAATAAAAACATGGTTCCATTTGATAATAAATCTCCATTTGTAACTTCAGGAATTCGCGTAGGTACTGCAGCTGTTAGTACCAGGGGGCTGAAGGAGAAGCATATGGAAAAGATCGTTGAACTAATTGACGAAGTAATCACTAACCCTGGCAGCTTAGCCAATGCAAAAAAGGTTCGTAAGAAGGTGAATGAGATGATGGAAAAACATCCTCTGTATAAATAGGCCATTTTATATAACAGAATAAATATGTCTGGAAGCGATGTGTTGAACGGAAACGAAGATCCCAGGGTCAATGCACTTTTCGAATATCAGGTTTTGGGAACATTACCCGAAAATGAATTTGATTCGATCACACACTTAGCTTCATATTTAAGTAACAAGCCGATATCTACCATTAGTTTTCTGGATGGAGCATATCAGTTTATTAAGGCATACGTGGGATTTAGCGAAGAAAAATCTCCTGTCACTGATTCGATCTGCCAGCTTACCATTCAGGGTACAGAGATTCTCGAGATCAATGATACCCTGAATGATAGCAGAACTTCAAATCTGGTATGCGTTGTGGGTGGCCCTAAGATCAGGTTCTATGCCGGTGTCCCGATTATTAGTCCCGAAGGTTATACTTTGGGATCATTATGTGTAATGGATGTGGTACCTGGCGAACTGGATGAACGGCAGAGGGACTCCTTACAGGTTTTG
>JBAZCD010000460.1:0-3015 GCA_041671205.1 Pedobacter sp. | reverse complement strand
TTCTCCCCTTACTAAGGGGAGACTAAGAGGGGTTTTCACAATGTTCTGGTGATTATACTAATAAAAACAATATAGATTCTCAGAGTTCAGTAGTTTTTTATAATATTAATCAAGTATGAAGTTATTTTCAAGATTTCTAATTGCATTCTTTGTCTTAAATATGTGTTTAATATTTTTTTTGATATTAGAAATAAATTATGTTGAAGCTTCTTCTGGAAGTTCAGGAGAAGTAGTTCATTTACAAAGTCCAATTAATATTCAAAGCCCTGTAGAATTAGTAGCAGCTATTGTACGGTTTACTACCGTTGCTATTGGCTTAATAGCTGTAGCAGCTATGATTTATGCTGGGATATTATATTTTACTTCTGGCGGTAATGAGGAACAGGCCGGTAAAGCGAAAAAAACAATAACTTATGCTATTGTAGGTTTAATAGTTGTTATCTTATCTTATGTTATTATTAATACTTTAATAAATGCTATTGGAGGATAAATGAAGAAATTTTCAATTTTTCAGCCCAAGACGAATTTGCCGAAAGAGGCGGACAATTTTTCCGCCCAAAACGGATCCGTCGAACTAGGTGGACAATTTTCAAAGCCCAAGTTAAAAAATAATTTTGTTAAAATTTTAACTTTGTTTTTTAGTATAATTTTTGCATTAGGTTTAATTTTCATTAGTGCAAATCAAATAAAAGCAGAAGGCGAAGATTGTAACTCAAGCTTACCTTGTGAGGGTGACGATGAAGTTTGCGTAGGTGCTACTGACGATGAATTTGGTGAATGTAGAGTGCCAGATGATGCAGGAGGGGATGAAGCAGATGTTGGCGGATATTGCAGCAGCGCATCTGATTGCCAATCTGGTTTAGAGTGTCAACGGAATTCATGTATGTTGCCTGATAATAATGATGGTGGCGGAGACATGTGTACTGATGATTCTGATTGTACTGGCGATCTTGAATGTGTTAGTGGTACATGTATGACAGTAGATAGCAGCCCAAGAAGTAGTGGTGGGGGTGGTGTTACTTTTGAAAATCCCTTAAGTGCCGATACTATTCCAGAATTAGTTTCTACAGTATTAAGTGTTGTTTTAGGCTTTATAGGGATTTTAGCTGTTGCTTCCCTTGTTTATGGAGGGGTATTGTATATGACTGCTGGAAGTAATGAAGATCAGGCCAATAAAGCTAAAAAAGTATTAGGATATTCTGTTATGGGTTTAGTAGTTTCTATCTTATCTTATGTAATTGTGAGTACAGTTATAAATATTATTAAAGGTTAAACTTAATTATTTACATATAAATTTATGAAATTATTTCCAAAAGTTGTTTTGTATTCTGTGATATTATTTTCAATATTAAGTTTAATTTTTTTATTTGATATAGATATTATACAAGCGTCATCTGGAGAATACGGACTAGATCAAGTGCCTGATGAACTTCCTAGGGATGATATAGCTGCTGTTATAGTAAGAATTATTAATTATGTTGTTGGTGCTGTAGGTATTATTCTTCTAGTGATGCTTATCTATGGAGGAGTGATGTACATGACTTCAGCCGGCAGCGAAGATCAGGCTGGTAAAGCAAAAAAAGTGTTAACTTATGCCATTATTGGTATTGTTATAGTAGCCTTTTCTTTCTTAATTACACAATTTATTGTTGGCGCTTTAACGGGGAGTGGCGGTAATCCTCCTCCTGGTAGTGGTTCTGGCTCGTAATTTAAAGATTATATATTATAATTGACATGCCCAAAAAAATAATATTTGTTGGTTTAGTGTTAATATTTGTTTTTGTTAATATATTTTTTATTTTTAATTTTTCTTTAGCTCAATTTGGGCTGGAAAATTTTGGCAGCGGATCAAATAATACCTTTTTTTCAACTAATCGCAGTGTGCCAGAAACAGTAACCAGAATAATAAGTATAATAATAGGTATTGTTGGAGTTTTACTATTATGCTTATTAATTTATGGGGGTATTTTATATGCTACCTCAGCTGGCGGTGACCAAATAGAAACAGCTAAAAAAGTTCTAACTTATGCTATTGTTGGGCTTATAATTGTGGCCTTGTCATTTGTAATTACTAATTATGTTTTAGTTGGTTTATTTGCTGATGAAGATGAATGGCAAACTTATACAGGTAGTGGGAGTGGATCAAATGGTTCTGGTGGTTCAAATGGAACTGGTAGCAGCCAAACTTTGCCAGAAGAACTATTAGGAGAAGGAGGAGCTCTTGTTCAAGAAGGGGAAGATATGGTTAGCAGAGGAGAAGAATTACGTGAAAGAGGTGAACAATTAGTAGAAGAAGGTAATGAAGGAGCTGGCCAGATTTTAATTGATGATGGCGAAGAGTTAATAAATGGCGGTAATGCCAAAATTGAAGAAGGAAATATGCTTTTAAATGAAGAGCAATCTTTAAGGGGTAGTAATGAAGGTGATAGTAGAAATACTAGGGAGCCAGCCGATACTGATGTAGATTGCCAGCAGAGCGGTGATCGCTGCGGAATATTTAGAAATTTTTGCTGTTCGTATTTGGAATGTGATGGAGCTGCAGCTGATAGCGGCTGGCCCAGATTTGCAGGGGAATGTGCTTCTGGTAATCCGGAATGTAAGGAAGTAGGAGAGAGATGTATTACCTTAGGTCAAGATTGCTGTAGCGGGCTTAATTGTTTAGAGGGCTATTGTGCTAATTGAAGTTAGAAAATTGTATTTTTATGATAAATTGTGATATAGTTGTTAAGATTAATTCAATTTTATTGAATAATAAAAACTATTGAAAGGGGGTGAATGGAATGAAAAAAATAGCTAAGTTGAGCATTATAATGGGCACATTTTTATTTGCTTTGTTTTTAATGCTTACACCTTTTACGTCTATTTTAGCTCAAACTGGTGGTGCTGGTGTGACAGCGGGTGATCCAGAAGCGACAATGGATGACGTGGGAGATACGGGTTTGATGCAAGATTTATCTCTACCTGAATTTGTTGGTAGAATTATAAGCTGGGTAGTAGGTATTTTAGGCGTAGTAT
>JBAZCD010000459.1:0-3021 GCA_041671205.1 Pedobacter sp. | reverse complement strand
AATATGGCCCTGAATTGTCTGCATTACTTTTGCTCTTGTGTCGAAAGGGTCATTATTAACTGCCGGAAAATCCAGAGTTATATCCAGTGCAAGGATTTCGAACATGTAATGATGCAAGGGACCGTTTGCAGCAGCTCCGGGACCACGATAAACCGGACCGGTAACACTTATCTGATAGCTTCCATCAGGTAATTTTGGCCCCCTTTGGAGTCCTTCAGGAAGTCCGGTAGCATTTGCAGGGATATTCCATACCAGCCAGTGAACCTGATCGTCTGTAGTTTTGTTTCTAACAAAATCCAGATCATGCATGTGCAGCAATAAGCTCTTTGTACCTGCAGGCACATTTCCCCAGTTTAATGCCGGCGAAGTCCCTTCACCGGGTGCAGCTCCGGGTGCAGCCTGACTGAATTTTACCGGTATGATCGTCCCATCAGCAAAAGCATTGGTTGAAAGGGTCATTGGTGCAGGCGCAGTGTTTTGTGCATGGCTAAAAGAGGCAGCACTCAGCAATAGCGCAGAGATTAATAATATCTTTTTCATTTTCGGTTTATAGATGTTCATACTGCCAGCAAATTAATAATTATAATGATTCCTTCAGCTTAAACCCTGTAAAATAAAAGCTACAATATTTCAATCTCTAAAGCCATATCAGAAGCTGGAAAAGATCAGGAAATATGCCAGTCCCGTTAAGAATATAGCACAAAAACCAAAGAATGCGGTTTTGCGCAGTTCGACACTTCCTACACTGAGAACGATCATGAATTTGACCAGGGTATTGGTAAGTGCAGCGATCAGGATTGTGTTAATGGCAATAACCGAATTACCTCCTGCTTTTGCCATCTTGGCCATAGAAAGGGTAATTGCATCCATATCGGTAACCCCGGAAATTGCTCCGGCGATATAGGTTCCGTTATCACCAAAATGTTCACCTGCATATTTTACAAGCCATTGAATCGCAGCATAAAGCAGTGCAAACTTAATGGCAGTAGCAAGGTCAAGCGGGTTTTTGAGAATGATACCGTCACTGCCCGGCTTGCCCTTTCTGAAAGTATGAACCAAAAAAGCTGAACCAAAACCTGCCAGTGAGATCACAAGCACAGGGATCCATAATTTCAGAAAAAGCTCCCAATTGACCACATAAACCTCGAAAAGGATCCTTGGAAACATGATTGTGCAGGCACTTATTATACCCATGGCGTAATAGAAAGATGAGCTTGCTGATCCGGTTTCCTTACTTTTTCGCGAAAAAGTAAGGGCAACTGACGTACTTGAAACAATGCCTCCAATCATTCCGGCGAGCATTGTTCCTCTTTCGCCCATAAATTTGGCGATCATATAACCTACCAGACTTGTACCGGCTACCAGCACCACCATCTGCCATATCTCCTTCAGATTCCACAAGTCATAGGGTCCGAAATTATCATCAGGCAGAAAAGGTATAACCAGCGCCGAGATGACAACGAATAATATGATTGCGAGTAATTCCCGGCGTTTCAATTTTTCAACAAAAAGGTGCAATGTTGGCTTGAAAGCAAGCAGCAGAAGCATCATCACCATGATGATCAGCGCAAACAATACCATCTCAAGAAACACCAGTCCACCCAGCATAAATGTGATCAGAAGGGCAAATTCAGATGTTGCGCCCTTATTACTTGGCAGTTTGGATAATTGCATATAAGATATGATCACGAATGCAAAAACACAAACCAGGGTTGCTCCAAAGATCCATGCACCGATCAGGGAAGATAATATAGCCGATATAAAACCAAACATAGAAACCATGGTAAAGGTTCTTATACCGGCAAATTGCTCCTGATGCTCCTGTACTTCCTTAGAAAATTGCCGCTCCATCCCGATCAGAAAACCTATACCGATACTGATAGCAAGGCCAATCAGATGATCTGCATTAAAATCGGAAAGGTGTGAGGACATGTTATCCATTCAGGGATGTAAAAAATTTAAACAAAGATAGTTATCTGTTATGAGTTGTGAGTTACGAGGAGGAAATCCTGCTGATTTTAAATTAATACTTCATTGTCTTGACTCCTGCTTCCTTGTTTAATTTCAGTTATTCGTTTTACCAAAACTATCCTGAATGTACGGAATCCGGTTGGCATCTCCCAATCGACTTTAATGTCCGGACGATAGCCTAATAGTGCCACTCCGATCTGTGCCAGAACAGAAAGTTTAGTAATTTTGTAATCTGCTTTATTGGGGCTGACCAGAATAAAATTATATTTCTGCCCGCTCTCAATATCCTCAATTTCCACACAGGAATTCTCGGATAGGCATATCTTCAGATTTGAGCACCCTTACTGCTTACCTGGAAAGAATATCCGATTGGAAAATTAAAACGGTTTAATATGGCGCAGAAAACAAAAGCCACGATATAAGAACCAGGACTATACGTCAAAATATGCCTATTGAAATACATTCCGAGGGTATTTATGAAAATCCATACATGGGTTACTTTGAATTCTAAGTTTATCCGTATTAATCCAAAGCAAAAGCCACATAACTGTCTCCCTTGTGCATTCCCAGTTTTGTTCCGCCACAAGCGATTACTACATACTGTTTCCCATTAAGCATATAGGTTGAGGGGGTAGCAAAACCTGAGGCAGGCAATGGATGCTTCCAAAGCAGTTTTCCTGTTTTCTTATCAAAGGCCCTGAACGTATTGTCTTTAGTTGCGGCAATGAATAACAAACCACCGGCTGTAACGAGTGGACCACCATAATTTTCAGTTCCAGTTACAGGAATACCTTTCTTACTCAGTTCCTTCACTTCACCCAAAGGGATCTGCCAGACCTGTTGCCCGGTATTCAGATTGATTGCACTAAGCGTTCCCCAGGGCGGAGTAATCGCCGGATAACCATTTTCATCAAGAAATTTATTGTATCCGTTAAAACGGTATGGCACATCCGGAAATTCATCTTTGGCTGGAGGAAGTACTTCTTCCTTTTCTTCGCCAAAAATATAGGAAATGATCGCCTCTTTTTCAGAGTTACTGATCTGGCTAAA
>JBAZCD010000458.1:0-3038 GCA_041671205.1 Pedobacter sp. | reverse complement strand
TTAACCCTTGCTTAAGAGTACGTGCAAGTTCGTCCTGATCCATGTCTGCCTCAGACATAACAGAGTGGGCTAGGGGAACAACCATAGCCCGTACCACTTCCGCTTGTTTTCCGTGGATTGCGACTTCTACTGCTTTAATTTGTGTGCTTCCAATATCAATACCTACCATAATAATTTACTTTTATGCCAATTTTCAGTGTAACATATTTTTTATGTTTTCAATACTTGTTATCAAGGATCTTACCACTGTACTATTCCCGCTCCTCCTGCATAGAGTGCATAGTCTGAAAACGAGGGCATTTGCTCATGTAGTCTTACTTGCTGAATGCGCCGGGTGATTTTCTGGGTTCCCTGACTGGAGCCAAGATATTCACCGCGGACATCAATAAGGATTCCCTGGGAAAAATTTCCGGCAAAATTCATATCCGACCAACTTACCGTAAGATTAGCTATATCCTCTGACAGGGGACGTATGCGGACATAGGCAATACAGCTGTTAAATCTACTATCACTTCCATCAAACGTTTTTGTCGGTGTACTTATGGTTTCAAGTTCACGATATATAGCTATACCTGTACCATCACATAACGCACTTGAGTCAAACACATACTGAAATTCAACATTATTAATAGGAATCGGATCAAAAACCACAGTAATTGTTCCGTGAAAATGATTAGATGTGCCTCCCGGCGAAAACAGTGTTATATGATTGTTAGTAAACCATACAGTCTTTGATTCTCCTTGGGCAACAGGACCTAATTCAAACGAAGTAGCATCTGCAGTCGGGTAGGGGATAAATTCATACCAGTATCTGGATTGACTGTCTGTCTCTGTAGTAGCAATAAGGTTATAATGTTCTATATTAGGACAAGGATTAGTTTGGTACTCTTTACAATTGGAATCAGTGTCTGCAGGATCTTCTTTTAACTCAAGAAGGGCGCGTTCAATTCCTGCTTCAGCCGCATTAAATGCCTGTAAGGACTCTTCCGTTTGTGATGAGATCCGCACATCTGTTGCCGTTCGGCCGATGGTCGAAGCAACTATTGTTACTACTGCTGTTATGACTAAAACAATGATAAGCGCCGCCTGTCCACTTTCATAATGATTACCTTGTTTGTCTTGTCTTTTTTTCATTTGGTTATTGGATTATTAGGATCTTAATTTACGGCTTAACTTCTTTTTTTATTCCTAAAGATACATTTTTAAATTGATTGGGTATTAATCTAAGGAATTTGGGTTCAAAATTAATGGTATCAATTGGATTGACACTAGATGAAGATAAAAGAATATCATCTCCAGCCATAAGCATACCGTTAATGGTTTTTGGGATAAGTGTGGGATTGATAAAATGAATCCGATTATTGGCAATAAATATACCATTTGCTTGTGTTACTCCTTCATTAATATAAATATTTACGTTTGAAATAAAAATCACTAATGTATTATCCGGATCATCGTATACTATGTTACTATTTATGTATATGTTTCCATCTTCATAGGATGGACCAAATAATACATATTTACCTGAAGGAAACACGATGTCACCACCGCCAGGTTTTATAAGATTCGCGTTATGACCGTCGTTTGCTCGTATTTTACAAACAAATAAATCACCTCCAGTTTCCAATGGCTGACAAGAGTTTATGTTAGGTCCGTTCAGATTATGATTTAATTCTGAAATAGGTGAAGGAAACTTATCCCAAAAGTATTTATATCCTGCTGGATCCACGATAGCCCCACTGTTAACCTCCACTGCCCAATTATCTGCACCAGAAGATTCTGATTCATCTGCTGAACCAAAGTTTATGGTACCGTTTGTATGTGTAATAATACCTGAACTACTTTGATTATATTCACGAGAAAAAAACCCGGAAGAATCTCCTGCTTGAATATCCCCTTCACTGTGAATATTACCAATAGACGTCTGTATATATGCCAGCACATCATGATAGTTTGCAACAAACAATAATATAACAAAAGCTCCTGTTAAACCGAAAGTTATAATCAATTTTTTCATATATATTTACTATACTATAAAAATCGCTGGCTCACTTATTAATTTCCCCGCATATACACTGTCGTTTGAAAATACATAACAGCTTGATTTTCCGGCCGCTTGGTTGTACCGGTATATATGTTGTTATTTATATGTTCCAGGAGAAAAGTAATCGTTATAGTGCGTGTTATAAACGAGGGATCATACTGTATACATTCAAAATATAAATCACCAGCATCCTGCAATTCTACCTGTGAACCAGTGATAAATTCTGAAGAGCCGCTTGTAGTCATCTGTATTTTTTGCTTGCCAGAAGAACCTGTTAGTTCATATTTTGTGGTAGTCCCGTCAGCGTTTAAAACTTTGAGGCTGGTTCCATCAACTTCAGTGCAATTGGTTGCCAATACACCTTCATTTTGATTGTTGTATATACCAGTTGCATACCGGATGTTGTTCGCCATAAGTGTCATAGCAAAATCACCATTTTGTTTTACCTCCCGTAGCGCTTCCTGTTTCGCAGTACCCCTTAAAATATTGAAAAATATAGAATTTACCAAAAGTGAAAAAATAGCAAATACCGCCACGGCGATAAGTGCTTCAACCAGAGTAAACCCATTTTGTTTTTTACTAGTCATGTTTGGTAAGAACAGTAGTCAGTTCAACTGATGCTTTACGGTCATATTCATCCCACTCTACGCGTACGGTAACGCGCTTGGTTTTGGATTCTGATCCTAATTCTGCATTATCAGCATCATTTTCCAAAACATATACTGCCCGGCGGAAAATACTGTTTATCCCGTTAATTTGAACATAACCGTCTAAATCTCCCAGTCCCGTGTGACCAAAAGCTGCTTTGTTAGCAGCTGAAGCTGTAATATAATTATTTGTTATCCTATTCCAACCATATGTCCACTCATAAGTCCATCCGTCTTGTTCATCAAAATCTCTCATTGCACGTACTTTTTCTATAGACTCCTGTGCCAGATACACTGCCTGAACTTTATGCTGTGAATACTGTGAATTGGAAAGTCCTGCGCGTACC
>JBAZCD010000457.1:0-3039 GCA_041671205.1 Pedobacter sp. | reverse complement strand
AAATTCCAGCCAATGCGTGGGGCTTTTTCAATTTGGATATGCTGCACGTAAAGCTACCGGTTACGGACATGTTACACTGAATCTTATGCGGGATCCTATTACCAAAAAGAAACTCCCATACATTAATATCGATACCTGGCCCATCGAACAACAATACCTGGCCATGGATAGTCTCCTGACTATTAATGAGGACCACCTGAAGTGTGAAATTGATGTTTATGAAGGCAAAACTATTTCCGGGATAAAAATTACTAAATCCGGAATACTATCTGCAGCACATTTAGCAGGTCCCCAGGGAGTAAAGAATTTTTTCAATAGCCATGGGACCGAGAACCCGACGGATATGAATAATACTTCCGTTAAAACGTATTTGAAACTATTTAGCCAGTATAATATCTAAAACCATATTACTATGAACGGTGTTTATGTACCAGACAGCTATCGAATGAACCAGCAACGTCTCCACGGTGAATCTACGAATCTTCTCGATGCAAATGTATTGCTTCATTATACCACTCATGCCAGGATAAACCGGGAAGAAAAAGATAAATTAATGAATGATGTTATGGATAGAGTTACTCAATCTCTTATCAATATAGAGAAAAACCATATCAGTACACACCTGCCGGATGATGACCAGGTTATCCAGGGATGCTGGAAAGTTGTTACCGGCATGCCTTCCCCTGAACTTCGGAAACTTATATCCAGAATGGATTCACTTTCCAATGCGGATCCGCAAAAAGGTAGCCCGGATTCAAAAAAAATACATGCTGTCCTGGAATTTCTGAAATAATTTCCAAAATATGTTGCAAAGCATAAAATATTTATTTCAAATAATGAAACTATTGGTTACATTTGAGCGTTAAACAAAGTGAAAAAAGGAACAGAAAGTATCACTAAAAATCAGAAATCATGACAACAATGACAAAAAATGGAGTATCAACAACACTCCTGCCTGGACAAGAAAAACACGAACGTTTTCAGTTACCTGTCAGGGGAAGAAAATTAGAATGGTTTGTACAATACGATTACAGACATACCAATGGTGGCTTATTTAGCTGTGTAAAGCATACATTAAAAGAATGTAGAGAAGCCAGAGATCGGGCATTAAAGGCTGGAAACATTTTCCCTTCCAAACCTATTGAAAATTTTAAAACACCTGAATTTGAATTTGATACCGATACATGCCCTCAATGTGGTGTATCTTTAGTTAATGGAGAAAGCCATTATTTAACCTGCAGATATTCTGAAATTTAACAATGCATAAAATGAAAAAAAGATTATTAATATTTAATGGATGTGGAACCTTTATAATACTCGCTAAAAGAAATGGAATGGTTCATATTGATGTTGGTAATAGTATTATAGAACTTCATTATAAACAGGCTCTAAAGTTTAAAAGAAAATTGAAGAAATTACTTAATGAAATGAAAAATTAAATCTATAATCCCATGGAAACAAAGAAATTCAGCGACTTAAAAGAAGGTGAAAAGTTCAGGTTTGAGCATGACCTTCCGGATACTGTTAGAACTGCCCAGCAGGTCGGTAAAATTGAAATATACTGCCCAAAGGATGGTGATAATACTATCGGCCATTCAAAAGAAGGAGGTGAAGAAGTTTACCTTAAATCAGATAAATTAGTTATTATCAAAAAATAAACCCATGAAAAAATTTGTTTATCTACCCACAGATGATAGTGATGAGAAAAACCCGCAATTCTTATTCTCACTCACTCATAATGAATTATTAACTGCTATTGTTAATAAACTCATTGACCCCGTTAAACTCGCTAAAAAAGAACTCGCTAACCGTGGATTTGATACTAGTGGTAAATGGATAGGATTTCATTCCGATAAAAATAACCCCAATGAATCCACTTCACTGCTTGCTGATAGAGCCAGAAAAATATTAGATATACGTAAGCTGAATGAAGATATTAAAGCGAAGGAAAAACAGGAAGAAAAGGACATAAAACTATTAATAATTTTAGAATCTTTTGAACTGGAATTTAAAAAGGAACTCCCATTATTAAAAGATGCCGGTATTACCTGGGATGCACATTTCAAAACTAACTATGAACATGATGGAGCATTTATCGGATTCATTTACAAATCTTACACGCTACGTATGGACTATTCTCAGGGTTCCGGTTATCGCTATGAATGTCCCAATTCCAATGAAAGAGGATCTATGAGGTTCGGATACTGGCCAAAGAATGATTTTATTGTCTGGATCTACGAATATCTTATTAAACCAGGTGATCTACCTTTATAATATGCAAACACCTGAATTAAGATATTGTCCTGAATGTGATGCATTAACCACACAGAAACTCGTCCTGTACGATCCTGATGATCCTAACGGGATGTGGATATGGCAATGTACTGACTGTGGGGAGCCAGTAGATATAAAGAAAGACCCCGGCAGCGAAAACCCATAACGCTTTATGCCGGGGTCCCATTGGAATATACCCACAGACCAAAATTAAACTATGCTTTTAATATACTAACTTTTTCGGAAATGATTACCTTTGAATTTTATATCGGCATATTAATTACAGCTATACTACTTATCCTTCTCATTGTCCAGATCAGACGTGCTTATACACGTACCCGTGGACTTATTAAATGGTATAGAATAAAACAAAACAGTAAATACTTCTGGATAAATGAAAAATGAAAAACAACCTGTATCCGAATGGAAACTTGCATTATTTTTACTCGCACTTATAAGTATACTCTTTTTTGCAGTTATACAATTTATTAGTGCTTTATGTGAAGCAATCTCTAATTTTATATAATATGGACACAACTGAAATGTTAATCGAAATCCAACAAGCGCAATTTGCTTTTAATAAGCTCAAATTCCTTATGGAAAGGGATAGCGTACTGGTCCCTACTCAAATTATTATCCTGGAAGGTAAAATAAGCCATCTGATAGATTGCTGGGGGTATCGTGATGAAAAGTTAGAAAAGGAATACAACGACCTTCTTACCAGTTATAATTTATCTCTCGAACCTCATTTAAAAGAAGTTAAAC
>JBAZCD010000456.1:0-3040 GCA_041671205.1 Pedobacter sp. | reverse complement strand
AGCTTAGCCATCCAGATTGGCTGCAGGTGTTTAAAACTCTCCTTTAATGCATAAACGATATAATCATCCATAGGTATTTCTGAAGCGGCAAGTAAGGCCATCAGACTGGCCTCATTCCTGAAATGACTCAGACTTACTATTGCTTCCAAACGTACTCTTGGTGAAGAATCTTTCGACATTGATATCAGTCTTGTTTGTGAGTCCTTCAGGGTATCCCTCCAGTAAAATAGAACTCTGGTCGCAGCAGCCCTGATGTTTGCATCCCTTGCCTTCAATAAGTTATTTAAAAGAACTTCATTTGTTTGATGCAATCCCTGGTACATCCATAAAGCTTCCAACTGGTATTGCTCATAATTCTTATCAGTCTTGCTGAGTTTGCTAAGCCATTTTGGCAAGGCTGCTAAAACTTCCTGCTTTGGAAACTCAGTCAATTGAATTCTTGCCCGGTATCTTGTTCTGTCTTCATATTCTTTTAATTGATCCAGTAATTGATCGATCTTAAGACGGCTCATATCTACTGGCTTCAGTAAGTCTTTGCCGGTATAAGTTATCCGCCAGATCCTGCCATGGGTTTTATCCCGCTCAGGATCACGTAAGGCCCTTTCACCATGATTAATTACCAGGTTGAACCAATCTGCTAAATAAAGGGCTCCATCCGGACCGAACTGAAGATCTACCGGTCTGAACTGAGGGTCTTTGGATTGCAGAATCGGTTCCTGTTCCTTTCCAATCAGGCCACTTCCTGCTTCAGACAAGGAATGATTCGTGATTCCCTGAAATCCGAGAAATGTATTAAACAGCACATTCCCCTGATAACTATCAGGAAAGTGCCTGCTTGAAACAATTTCCATCCCACAGGTTTTGGGCTTAATCTTCAGTGTAAGCATATCCTTCATTTCAACATGCTTTATAGGATAATCAGTAGCAACTGTGAGCGGTGGAGCAAAATAATTCATTCCTGTTGAGGTATCTCCAATCAGGTGTGTTCCATTTTTAGTAAAGACATTTCCCCATGGGTTTGCATAAGGATATGAAATATAAGGTTCGAGTTTCATCGTCAGCGGATCGTACCGCCAGGTTTCTCCATAGGCCGATCGCTGTGGTCCATAGGGAGTTTCAACCTGGGTATGAAGAAATGTCCCCATCTGCATATAAAGCGCCCCGTCCTGACCCCAGGTGAGGGCAGAAATTGAATGATGTACATCCTCAGTACCAAAACCATGAAGTATAATCTCTTTTACATCAGCTTTTCCATCGCCATTGGTATCTTTTAAGAACATCAGGTTTGGCGGCTGAGAAACATATACTCCGCCATTCCCTAATTCAAATCCCAGGGGCATATAGAGGCTGTCAGCAAATACAGTATGTTTATCCGCCTTTCCATCGTTATTTGTATCCTCCAGAATGATAATTTTATCATTTGGCGGACTTCCCGGATAGTACTGCAAATAAGATGGAAGTGTGGATACCCATAAACGCCCTTTAGGATCGAAGGTAATCTTAACCGGTTTTTCAATTGGGAAATCTTTTTCAGAAGCAAAGAGCTCAACTTTAAAGCCCTCTTTTACTACAAATTGTTCTTCTAGTGGTGCATTCTGAGGCTTTTTAACAATTATTTCCTGCTTGTCATTGATTAAATGCCTGACCTTCTTTGTATCGATACCAGAACTACTTTTAGCACCTGTCCAGACAATGCTGTCAAGGCTTAAAACCAGTTGATCTAATTTCAATAATTCCGTTGGAAAAGAAATAGGACCACCTGCAGGTTGCACCCATGGCTCTTTCCTGCTTCCATTGATATATTCAGCATTTACAGCTCTGAATTTGTAAAAGAACTGCTGATTCTTGTGATCAATTACCCACTTTAATCCGGTATAATCAGGTTCATCTTTCCATTTTTCAAATTTGAAATTCAAATTTTGAGCCATTAGCTCACTAACTGCTTTATAGCCCTTATCATTCAAATGTATCCCATTTATTGTAATGGAATCGGCTGCAATTGCCAAATCACGGCTTGGCTCGTAAAGGTTAATGAATGGTATATCCAATTGTTTTGCAACTTCGGCCATACCGGCTGTATATAATTCCAGATTTGCATTATGCTCTTTCGGATCGGGTAAATTACCCCCCAGCTTTTCATGGGCAATTGGAGAAATAAGAATAATTTCGGGTGCTGAAGTTGAATTGTATTTCTGTTGTTTCAAATGCAGAAGAAATCCTGAAAGACGATGTTTGAAATTTGGAAGACTATCCGGTCCTTTAAAAGCCTCATTCAAGCCGAAACATGCAAAAATAATATCTGCCTTCTGTAGTGTCAGATGCTCATCCAACGTACCGAAATTATATGGCCTGGGTTGCAGACCGACTTCATCGGCACTCCAGCCCATATTCCGAACGCTCAGGTTTAAATCAGGGAAACTCTTGTATAAAAGCGGTTCAAAATAATTAAAGTACTGCAGGCGTTCGGCGAATGTATTTCCAAGAATCACAATTCTCTGACCTTTTTTAGGTTTAAAATCTATGCTCTTATCGCTGCATGCCGTAATTAGAGTGCTCGCTATAAGGGGTAAAATTATAAATAGCAGGATTCTGTAATGTTTCATAATTTATATGCTGATCAAATATTTATACTAATTCCCAATTTCCTGACCTGGGAATGGGAAATGGAACTAAACGCTGTCACATTTCATGTTTCCTATTCCCTACCCGATAGCTATCGGGTCCCAATTTCCTACTCTATCAATTCCCTATCCCTCATCCAATTAACTGTTCTCCCGAACCATTCCTCAAAAACAGGTTTCTTTAAGAATCCATGTTCTCCTTCAGAATAAATATGAAGTTCTGCATTAACCCTATTCTTACGCAAAGCATAATAAAACCTGAAACTATTTTCAGGAGAAACGACAGTATCATCAGCCGTATGCACCAGAAAAGTTTGGGGAGTTGATTGGCTGACATGAAGTTCATTTGAGAAAAATTTGACCCTTTCCGCTGAAGGAGATTCTCCAAGAAGATTTTTACGACTTCCACGATGGCCAAT
>JBAZCD010000455.1:0-3048 GCA_041671205.1 Pedobacter sp. | reverse complement strand
AAGGTTATGCCCGTAATCGTACTCCCACCTCCAGAAATCAACCATTGCCAGTACTCCAAATGCAACAAATAATACAAGCAGCAGATTCATCAGTTTCCTTTTGGCTACCAGTCCGGCCAGAACAAAAAAGGCTGCAAAAAATATTATTATACCCGGAAGCACCTTAAATTCAATAAAGTCATCCGCATGCAGCGTCTTCATTCCAATATAATGATTCAGACCATTGATGATCTCCACATTTCCTGCCAGCTTATTAGCATAGATCAGCAGATTTAAACCTTCAGGATATTGAGGGGCATCCAGGTCAATTCGCCAGATAGGGGCAAACAGAACCAGAACTAAGGAAAGACCGCATACAACTAGTGCAATACTGCTTGTTTTGGCAATTTTATTATTATTCATAATAAATTGTTAAAAAAAGAGAGATATGAAATTGCTATAAGCAGATCTCATACCTCTCCATAGTGAAAATTATTTCCTGGCACCAGCACCCTGGCCAGCTGCACTATCAGTTTTAGGCATATTCGTACCAGTACTAAAGCTTATTGGCACGCTGCTTCCTGCTGGAGAAACCCTGATATATCCGGACATTTCCTGATGCAATGCACTACAGAAGTCAGTACAGTACATTGGGTACATACCGGTTTTTAACGGAACCCATTTCAGAGTAGTTGTTTCGCCCGGCATGACCAAAAGCTCGGCATTTAAAGCACCTTTAACCGCAAAACCATGGGGAACATCCCAATCCTGCTCCAGGTTGGTGGTATGGAAGTAAACTTCATCTCCTACTCTGACGCCTTCAATATTATCAGGAGTAAGGTGTGAGCGCATCAGGGTCATGTTAATATGAACTTTATTGCCTTCACGCCATACTTTTGCAGTAGACTCACCCTTAGATGCATATGGATGCTTATTTTCTTCGATCTTAAAGAATTTGGTTGAATTATTTTTGATCACATCAGCAGCAACACCTTGTGCATAGTGAGGCTCACCAATGGTTGGGAAGTCTAACAATAGCTGCATTTTATCACCGCTGATATCATACAACTGAGCACTCTGAGAAAGCTCAGGTCCGGTTGGTAAATAACGGTCTTTGGTAATTTTATTATAAGCTACCAGGTACTTTCCGGTTGGTTTTTTAGAGTCCCCTCCAGGGATCATCAGGTGACCAACAGAATAGTAAGTTGGAACTCTGTCTAAAACCTTCAGGTCTTTTACATTCCATTTTACAACCTCGCTTGATACGAACATGGAAGTATAGGCATTTCCTTTGTCGTCAAACTCAGTATGCAATGGACCTAAGCCCGGTTTTTTAACTTCTCCATATAAAGCTGCCTCGTACTTGATCACAGGAATACCATCATACTCACCGTCAAATGCTTTGTCGGCAATAGCTTTCTGAATTTTATCAAAACTGAACACCGGAATTAAGGCAGCCAGTTTACCGCTGCCAACGATGTATTCACCTGTCGGATCAACGTCGCAACCATGCGGAGATTTAGGACATGGGATCATATAAACCAATCCAGGAAAATCTCTGATATCCAGAACGGTTACCTGATTTTTGATTGTTGATGTTGCAGTATGGGTACTTTCATCAAATCGATTGCTGGCATATTTCACTGCCTGCTTGCGGCCCTTACCTTCTTTGATGAGCTTTTCAGCCATCTTCCAGTTCACTGCCATTATAAAATCCTTATCACGTTTGGATGCATTTACCTCCAGTAAAGTATTGGCCTGCTCAGTATTATAGGTACTGAAGAAGAACCAGCCATTCGATTTACCTTTTCCGGCATGACTCAGGTCGAAATTAACTCCGGGGCCCTGCAGCTGGAAAGCTACATCCATATTTCCACTATTCTTATCTACACTGATAAAACTGATCGTTCCTTTAAAATTCTCTTTATAGGTATTGATCGGCACATCACCATTTTTATCATCCGGTGGTACACTAAATCTGGTTCCTGCAACGATGTATTCTGAGTTCTCTGTAATAAATGGCGAAGAGTGATTACCACCGCTGTTCGGAAGTTCGAGGATCTCGGCAGTCCTGAAGGTTTTCAAATCAACCCTGGCAACACGCGGTGTATTATTTCCATTGGCAAATGCCCAGCGGCCATCAATTTCGCCATTGGTCTGAGACATGGATACGTGGTGAAGATCATCCCATGGAACCATACCATGAGAGGTGTTTAACATCGGCTTGGTTTCTTCAGAATAACCCCAACCCTTTTCAGGATCTACTGAAAAAACCGGAATTACACGAAGCAGTCTGCCGCTTGGAAGTCCATAAACAGAAAGCTGTCCGCTGAATCCGCCTGATACGAAATTGTAATATTCATCATATTTTCCGGGTGCCACATACACTTTTGAAGCAGCATCTCCGCTTACTACGGAGCCGGCATCCTTTGGCTTACAAGCATTCATGCTTACTAATAATGCAAAGGCAGCCATACCTTGTGCATATTTTGAGTTTATCTTCATCATTTTATTTGATATGGTAAGTAATGGATTTAGTTTAATCTTTTTTGTGTTTTATAAAGGCAAAAGACTCCTGTTAAGCATTAATTTCAAATGCCTTTATACTCTTTTAAGAATTCTACAGGTTCTGATTATGCCTCTGTAAACCTATTTTACGCCGTCATTTTTCCGCATAAATTCAAGAAGATTTCTTGCGTCATCATCTGAAAGATTTTGATTAGGCATACGAACCAAACAAAGCTCAAGCTGAGCCTGAACCTGAGGGTCTTTGTCAATCATTACATCGGTATTGGTAATGAAGTTCATAATCCACTCCGGTTTACGGCGTGTTGTCACTCCAGCCCATCCCGGTCCAACCAGTTTTTCATCAGTAAGTTTATGGCAACTGCTGCATTTCACCTGTGCAACTTTGTCTCCCAGATCAGCTTTAGCGGCATCAAGAGTTGAAGAAAGTTCAACACTGGTGAATTTACCTTCACCTCTGTGCGGATCGTAGGAAGGATTACCACCATCTGTTGTCTCTGCGGCAGTAGTTTCTGTTGTTGCAGTTGCATCGGTAGTTTTTTC
>JBAZCD010000454.1:0-3055 GCA_041671205.1 Pedobacter sp. | reverse complement strand
CCTAAAATTGCCGTTCTCATGCACCCTCCTTTCAAACAGTCCGGTTTTTTCGCTTTCAACTTTCTGCCTCCTTCTTCATAATAATTTCCCTTCTTAATTAAATCTTCCTTTATTTTGGGGCATGAAAAGAATATTGGTAACCGGTAGTAACGGACTTCTGGGGCAAAAACTAACGGATTTGAGTCTTGCAGATCCGGAGATTGAACTGATTGCTACTTCAACAGGTCCTGACCGGCACCCGGCCAGGGCGGGATATATTTATGAAGAACTGGATGTTTTAGACAAGGCGCGGATTGAGGAGCTTGTTGTAAAATATCGTCCTGATGCGGTTATTCATACTGCGGCAATGACCAATGTAGATGCCTGTGAAAACGATCATGAGAAATGTTATGCACTCAATGTTGAGTCAGTAAAATACTTTGTTGAGGTTTGCGAGAAGAATGATATTCAATTAGTTCATTTATCTACTGATTTTATTTTTGACGGGGAGGATGGTCCTTATACTGAAGAAGCGGAGCCCAACCCTTTGAGTTATTACGGTCAGACCAAACTGGAAGCAGAGCAGTTGATTAAAGAATCAAATTGCAGATGGGCTATTCTCAGAACCATTATTGTTTATGGCATAGTGAGCGACATGAGCCGGAGCAATATTGTGCTTTGGGCAAAGGCTGCATTAGAAAAGGGTGAACCGATTAATGTGGTTAACGACCAGTGGCGCATGCCGACATTGGCAGAGGATCTGGCAGAATGCTGCTTGCTTGCGGTGAAGAATAATGCCCGGGGAGTTTTCAATGCTTCGGGTAAAGACCTGATGAGTATCATTGAAATTGTTCATCGGGTTGCAGATTACTGGAATCTGGATAAATCGCTCATTCGTCCTATTTCGGCAGATACCCTGAATCAGGCTGCAAAAAGACCTAAGAAGACCGGTTTTATTCTGGATAAGACAATCAAGGTTCTGGGCTATAAACCTCATAGTTTTGAAGAAGGTATTGCGGTGATGGAAAAGCAATTGCTTAAACGTCAGGACTGAAAAGCCCTGATTTTTAGCAAATTGTTAGTATTTTCAAAAAAAACTATGTTACTTAAAAAAGAAAGCATATTTTTGCAGTCCGTTAAAAAAGGCACCTGTAGCTTAATTGGATAGAGCACCTGACTACGGATCAGGAGGTTAGGGGTTCGACTCCCTTCAGGTGCACATTAAAGAAAAGCCTTTTCGGAGTATATTCGAAAGGGCTTTTAATATTTTATTACACATTTCTGCTTCAAAACAATTAATTTGTGCTGCAGAAACATAATTTGATCATTCGAATGCTGAACTTAGTACTGTTTGGCCCTCCGGGAGCTGGTAAAGGAACACAATCCGAAAAATTAATTGCAAAATATCAACTGATTCACCTGTCAACGGGTGATATCCTGAGATCTGAAATTTCCAATGGCACAGCACTTGGGATAGAAGCCAGGAAACTGATGGATCAGGGTTTGCTTGTACCGGATGAAGTGGTAATTGGAATGATCAGTAATAAACTGGATTCGAATAAAGACGCAAATGGTTTTATTTTCGATGGTTTTCCGCGTACTGTTGCTCAGGCAGATGCACTCGATAAACTATTGGCGAGTAAATCTGCTGCAATTTCAGGTATGGTAGCCCTGGTTGTTGAAAGTGATGAACTGGAAAAACGCTTACTGCTGAGAGGCAAAGATTCAGGTCGCCCCGATGATGCGAATCCGGAAATCATCCGAAAGCGTATTGCAGAATATAACTCCAAAACAGCTCCGGTAGCAAATTACTATAAAGACCAGAATAAACTGACCAGCATTAATGGGGTAGGTACAATAGATCAGATTTTCGATTCAATCTGTTCAGTAGTAGATACGTATTAATCGCTGTTTCATACAGCAATTACATCTTTCTGAGATCAATAAATTATCTGCCCGGATTTTGTTCTCTGTAAATTAAAATTATGTCTCAGAGCTCAAATTTTGTTGATTACGTTAAAATATGCTGCCGTTCAGGCCATGGGGGAGCAGGTTCTTCTCATTTACACCGCGATATTCTGACCTCAAAGGGTGGTCCCGATGGGGGAGACGGTGGCCGTGGCGGACACATTATACTCAAAGGAAGCAGCCAGCTATGGACACTTCTGCACCTTAAATACAGAAAACATATTATTGCTGAGAACGGTTTTCCGGGTTCCAGTGGTCAGAAATCAGGCCGTACAGGTAATGATGAGATCCTGGAAGTGCCGTTGGGAACCATTGCCAGAGATGCCGAAACCGGTGAAGTTCTCTTCGAGATCACCCAGGACGGAGAAACTAAGATTTTAACTGCGGGTGGCCGTGGCGGACTTGGAAACTGGCATTTTAAAACGTCTACCAAGCAAACTCCCCGTTTTTCTCAGCCTGGTGAACCAGGTAAGGAAGAATGGATGGTACTTGAACTCAAGATCCTTGCAGATGTGGGCCTGGTAGGTTTCCCGAACGCCGGAAAATCAACCCTGCTTTCTGTAGTTTCTGCTGCAAAACCTGAGATCGCAGACTATGCATTCACTACCCTTGTTCCAAATCTGGGTATTGTTTCCTATCGTGATAACCGATCCTTTGTTATGGCCGATATTCCGGGAATTATTGAAGGTGCTTCAAAGGGTAAGGGATTAGGCATTCGTTTCCTTCGTCATATTGAACGTAACTCGGTGCTTTTATTTCTGGTCCCGGCAGATACCGGAAGAACGATCAAACAGGAGTATGAAATCCTGCTGAATGAACTGGAAGATTATAATCCTGAGCTGATGCAAAAACCCCGCATTCTGGCGATCAGTAAATCGGATCTGCTTGATGAGGAGCTAATGGGCGAGATGAAGCATGAATTGCCGGCTATCCCCTATGTTTTTATCTCTTCAGTTGCTCAAAAGGGGCTGCTTGAGCTGAAAGATATGCTTTGGAAGGCGATCAATTCATAACATCTTCCCCTTGACTTAAAATCGAAATCACCTAGGCGATATGCAATTGATTTCGTCAGTCACAAGTCTATTTATCCCGGAGTAAAATTTTACAA
>JBAZCD010000453.1:0-3058 GCA_041671205.1 Pedobacter sp. | reverse complement strand
CATTCCGGGTACTCACCCAACCAAAGGTTCATTCTTTACCCGCGGGACTTCCCGGGATGAATACGCAGCTTATACCGAAGATGGCCGAGTCTATGTCAGAAATATGGAAAGACTGCTGAAGAAGTGGAATACAGCAAAGGAAACAGTACCTGCTCCTTTTCTTTATCAGGAAGAGAACAAGAGTCCTTACGGTATTATTTTCTTCGGGACTTCAACCTATTCGGCTGAAGAAGCAATAGATTCCATGCATGCTTCCGGGCTTGTATTTGATGCCATGAGGCTAAAGGCATTCCCTTTCAATAAAACAGTGGAAGATTTTATTCATTCGCACGAAAAGGTATTTATTATCGAGCAAAACCGGGATGCTCAGATGCGCAGCCTGCTGATCAATGAGCTCAATGTAAATCCTCAGAAAATGATCCCTGTTCTCAATTATGACGGGATGCCCATCACGGCACATGCGATCATGGCCCTGATCAATAAAAATTTATCACCAGCATTTAATGCTTCAACCAGTAAAATTCTGTCATGACATATATACGCCCTAAATTCCGTCATCCTGATCTGCCGAAAAATGATCTTGGATATACTACCAGGGAATATGAAGGTTCTCTGTCAACCTTATGTGCCGGCTGCGGACATGACTCGATCAGCGGAAGCATTATCCAGGCTTGTTTCGAATTGTCTATTCCGCCGCACCGGATCGCAAAATTATCAGGTATAGGCTGCTCTTCAAAGACGCCTACCTATTTCCTGGGAAATTCACATGGTTTTAATTCAGTACACGGGAGAATGCCTTCGGTGGCTACGGGAGCGAATATGGCGAACCGTGATCTGATCTATATGGGAGTTTCAGGTGATGGAGATACCGCTTCGATTGGTATGGGTCAGTTTGTGCATGTGATCCGCCGAAACCTGAATATGGTTTATATCGTGATGAACAATGGTTGTTACGGCCTCACTAAAGGGCAGGATTCAGCTACAGCCGATGCTGGTTCAAAGAGCAAAGCGGGTTCTGTTAATCCTTTTCAGCCCATTGATCTGGCCGGACTGGCGCTCGAACTTGGCGCAGGTTTTGTCGCACAAAGTTTTTCAGGAGATAAGGAACAATTGGTTCCCTTGATCAAAGCGGCGGTAAGTCACCCGGGATTTGCATTCATCAATGTGATCTCACCCTGTGTAACTTTTAATAATAACCCGGGATCTACAAAATCTTACGATTACGTCCGCGAACATATCGAAGCTACTGGCAAAACCGATTTGGTTCCTGAGAAATCGGAGATATTGGCCAGCTATGAATCAGGCACCGGGACTGAGGTGATGCTGCACGACGGTACCTTTATCAAATTGGAAAAGCTGGCGGCTAACCGCGATCCTTTCAACAGGATGGAAGCGATGAATGCCCTGCAGAATGCCCGGAACCGGAATGAGATCCTGACCGGCCTGTTATACATCGAAACCGAAACCGAAGATCTGCATCATACCATAAACTCAACAGACCGGCCTTTAAACAGCCTTGAGGAAGAAGATCTCTGTCCGGGTTCTGCAGTTCTGGCTGAGATCAATGAGGATTTGAGATAGAAATATTTATTTCTGCGAAGGATAAAAATGCAGGTAATCCTTCATTTTTTATAGATTTGAGACCTGAACAGGGAAATTAGCTCAGCTGGTTTAGAGCACTACCTCGACAAGGTAGGGGTCGCTGGTTCGAACCCAGTATTTCCCACGGACAAGGTCTTAGAGATGTCTAAGGCCTTTTTTATTACCCTGCGGTCGGAGTTATCTCCGTACCGCCTTCCCCTACGATTAGTGTTATCATCCTACCGCAAAAGGATATATGGATTAGCAGAATCATACGTTTTAAGCGTGCGCAAGCATTGAGTTTATCCTAATATTTTCTTTTGACTTTGGATATCTTGCTGACAATGAGCATATTTAATAAAGGATGATAAAATTGTAGCAAGCCAGCGAATTTGGGCAGCTTGAGAGAGTTTTATAGTTTGTATAAATAAGTTATGCCTCATTGTAGAGCGACACTATTAAAACTAACACTTAACAGACAAAGAACAATTTAAAAATAAAAATTATGGCACTTATCAATCCACACATCAATTTTAACGGAAATGCCGAAGAAGCTTTCACATTTTACAAATCAGTATTTGGTGGAGAGTTCGTAAAAATTATGCGTCTTAAAGACCTTTCAAGTCCTGAATTCCCTGTAGCAGAAAATGATGCAAATAAAATTCTGCACATTGCTTTACCTATTGGAAAAAATATTTTAATGGGCAATGACGTTCCAGAAAGTATGGGACCGGTAAACGAAAACGAAAATAGATCTAAAATTTCAATTAGTGCAGAAAGCAAAGAAGAAGCTGACAAATTATTCAACGGACTTTCAGCAGGTGGACAAATTGAAATGCCAATTGGAGACAGTCCTTGGGGTTCATATTTTGGAATGTTCAGAGACAAATATGGAATAGAATGGATGGTGGACTTTGACCCAAAATATAAAGGAAAATTATAGCCTAAAAAACAACGAAGGCGTAACATCGGTTTGACAAGAGCAGGGCTGATGTGCATTTTATGAACATTTGTGCTTAAACAAGCATTTGTACTTTCTATGAACATTAGTGCTAAAAATCCCGCCCATCACCAATACGCGGCTCGTTGTATGGGAAGCTGAATTGTAAATTTAAAACATGACAAAACCAGAAATCGCCACTGCATTTTCAAACGGAGAGTTTGGCAAAACAACTAATTTCATTGCCGATGATGCCATTTGAGAAGTAGCCGAAGAAGATAAATTTGTCGGGAAAAATGCGATCGTTGACAATTGTAATCAGGTGGGGCAATATTTTAAGTCTGTTACTACCAACTTTAAAACGCTGAATGTGATTTCAAAGGCTAATATGGTTGTTGTAAATGGGACAGCCGAGTTTATAAGGGATGGGAAACGGGTTTCTTTTGTATCAGCTTGTGATTTATATGAGTTTAACGATTCTGATCAAATCCCAAAAATTACATCTTATTTCAGGCGAAATGATTTTTTAAGAGATAA
>JBAZCD010000452.1:1268-3059 GCA_041671205.1 Pedobacter sp. | reverse complement strand
ATTCTCAGCAACCTATCTGATCGATCTCAAAAAGTTGCACCCTGGGAAGTAACCCGTGTACATATTAACGGACTCGCTTTTTTCCCGTTTGGTAAAGGAGAGCGCAGAGGTGGATTGATCCCATATACTACCGAAAAAGACGGGATCAGCTGGTATCAATATCGGGCGCATCAGGTACCCGCAAAAGGTGACCGGCAATTATATTCAGATGGTGCAGAAGGCTGGCTGGCAGAGGTAAATGGAGATATGATCCTGATTAAAAAATTCCAGGACATCCCCTTTGAGAAAAATGCACCAAATGAAGGCGAAATTGAATGGTATGCAAGTCCGGTGGTTCAAGGAAAAAGCTATGTAGAAATTGAGCACCAGGGAGCTTATGAAGAACTAAAGCCAGGAGAATCTGTTAACTGGCAGGTTGAATGGTTTCTTCGGAAACTACCATCAAATATAAAGCAGGAGGAAGGCAATTCGATTTTAGTTAATTATGTTCGAACAATTATAAAGTAAACACCTGCTTAATTGAATATTAATGTATTTTAAACTTTTAATTACATCATCACATGATCAAATTTAGTGCGAAGAAAATATCAATTCTACTCTCCTTCATTAGTATTCTGATCTATACCGGCTGCAAAGTATATCCTCCTTTTGAAAAGAACCTTAACCTGGAGCGTACCTGGTCTGTATATAAGGCAGATGCAGCAAGTACAGGATATTCTATACTTGATCAGATCAATACAAAAAATGTGATTGAGATTGAACCTGCCTGGACTCATAAATTCAATGATGCACCGGAAGGTTCACGCGGCGCAAACAGCGAAAGCAATCCGATCATTATCGATGGAGTAATGTATACCATGTCGGGGAGGCACAGGGTTTATGCACTTAATGCAAGCACCGGCGAGGAAATCTGGGCATTCGACCCTTTCAATGGTGCTGCAGGTGGCGGAATAGGCCGCGGAGTTACCTATTGGGAAGATGGCACCGATAAACGTATCCTGTTTACGGGTGGTGATAAATTATTTGCTCTGAATGCTGAAACAGGGAAATTGATTAAATCATTTGGTAACGATGGCTGGGTAAGCATGAATATTGGTATGCGCGGCGATCCGGATAAGATATCTGTAATTCCAACATCTCCCGGAATTGTATTTCAGGATTTATTGATTATCGGCAACGAGGTTTCTGAATTATATGGTGCAGAACCAGGATATATACGTGCTTACAGTATTAAAAGCGGTAAACTTGAATGGACCTTCCATACGGTTCCAAAACCCGGACAATTCGGATATGAAACCTGGCCAAAAGATGCCTGGAAATATGTTGGAGGTGCCAATAACTGGGGTGGTATGAGTCTGGACGAAAAGCGTGGCATGGTATTTTTCGCTACCGGCTCCCCTACCTACGATTATTATGGCAAAGACCGCATCGGTGAGAACTTATTTGGGAATTCAGTAGTAGCGCTTGATGCTAAAACAGGAAAGTACAAATGGCATTTTCAGACAGTACACCATGATCTTTGGGATTATGATCTTCCTGCTCCTCCAAACCTGATCACAGTGGTTCATAATGGCAAAAAAATTGATGCTGTTGCCCAGACTTCCAAACTTGGATATATCTATACCTTTAACCGCGATACAGGTGAACCGCTCTTCCCGATCGAAGAACGTCCGGTTCCGGCGTCTGATATCCCCGGAGAGCAGGCCTGGCCAACACAGCCTTTCCCAACCAAACCTGCACCTTATGCAAGACAAATGGTAACAAAAGACGATATCATGAATTACTCAAAAG
>JBAZCD010000452.1:0-1258 GCA_041671205.1 Pedobacter sp. | reverse complement strand
ATGAGATTCAATGCATTTCGCTACGAGGGTCCATTCACTCCGCCTTCAGTTCAGGGTACCTTCATGCTTCCGGGCAGCCGCGGCGGATCAAGCTGGGGAGGTGGATCAGTAGATCCGAACAAAGGAATTATTTATGTAAAATCAAATGACTCTCCCGAGATAGCAACTATGAAAAAAGTTGTTGAGAATGAAACATCAAACCTTTCGGTTTATAATCAGGGAAAGGCTCTTTACAACACATTTTGCATAAGCTGTCACATGGCAGATAAAAATGGTGATGAGCAGGGAAATCCTTCACTTCTGGCAATAGAAACCCGGCTAAGCCGTGAAGATGCTCTGAATAAGGTCAAGCGGGGTGGTGGTAAAATGCCTTCATTTGCCAGTGTTATTGCCGGCAAGGAAGAAGCAATTATTTCTTATCTCTTCGACAAGGAATCAAGTGCTGAACGACCTTCAAGAGAGCAGAGTTTCCTGAAAGAAATTCAGGAGAATGAATCTGCAAATAAAGCCGGACTAAGTACTCCTAAGGAAGATAAATACCTGAACCTTACCGCTTACGGGCAA
This sequence comes from Pedobacter sp., assembly GCA_041671205.1. Lineage (GTDB taxonomy): Bacteria > Bacteroidota > Bacteroidia > Sphingobacteriales > Sphingobacteriaceae > Daejeonella. Next base: position 694 of record JBAZCD010000452.1, on the reverse strand, counting down.
TTTCTGGATAATCAACGCAAGCCGGGCATTAAACCGCCATGGGGCCAGCTGCATGCGATTAACCTGAATACCGGAGAATATGAATGGTCGATCACTTTGGGTAATCAGGCCGAAGGGCAATTACCGGGAGCTCCGGAAACAGGAGCAAGTGGTTCGGCAGGACCATTGATCACAAAGGGTGGCCTTGTATTTATTGGAAGTACCCGCGACAGGAAGTTCCGTGCATTCGACCAAAAAACAGGCAAGAAGCTATGGGAAACAACTCTTCCGGGTATTGCAAATGCAAACCCATCCACTTACTGGAGTAAAGGAAAACAATATATTGCTGTTTCGGTAAGCGGCGATGCAGCTAATCCTGCCGGCTATATGATAGCTTTTGCTTTACCGGGGAAATAGACTTTAATTGAAAAGTGAATACGCTCATAGGGATTGGTACTCCCGAGGCAGCGGATCATAAATGTGTAATAACCTACCTTCGGATGGCAAATCCGAAAAAACAAATTATATACAAATGAAAAAAACAGAAGAAAGTGCTTTCAGCGCACCCGGCTCCCGCCTTTACTCATTGGATGCCTTACGGGGTTTTGATATGTTCTGGATCATGGGAGCAGAAGAAATATTCCATAGCCTTGCAAAAATCACAGGCTTTCCGTTGTGGGTAAGCGTGGCACAACAACTTACTCACCCCGACTGG
>JBAZCD010000451.1:0-3059 GCA_041671205.1 Pedobacter sp. | reverse complement strand
TAGGGGTTATGACCTCTGCTTGCGGAATTACAACCTATTTAGGAGATTCTTTCCCGGATCCTTTTAATAAAAATGTAACATTCATTACTGAATCGGTGAGTAATCTTGTTCACGTTGATGTTTTGAAAGAGAATGGAGCAAGCTTTACGTCTAGCCGGATTCTTGAAAATAAGGAGTTTCTTACTTCAACTGATGCCTGGTCCCGGCCTGTAAATATTTATGTTGGTCCTGATGGTTCAATTTATGTTTTAGACTATTACAGACGGGTGATAGAATCACCGGAATGGATGTCTGAGGAAGCAATAAAAGCTGGAGATCTATATGACGGTCATGACAAGGGACGTATTTATCGAATTTCTCCTAAGGATGCAAAAAATGCAGAATGGACTAAGGGTCTTAAACTCGGTAATGAATCAATCGAGGGTTTGGTAAAGCAATTAGAAAACAAAAACTATTGGTGGAGAATAAATGCCCAACGGTTATTAGTAGATCGTTTTGACAAATCAGCTGTCCCTTCCCTAACTGAATTAGTAAGAAATTCAAAATCTCCTTTAGGTCGTCTTCATGCTTTATGGACATTAGAGGGTTTGGGAGAACTTAACTCTCCACTTATTCAACTTGCATTAAAAGATAAGATACCCGGAGTGCGTACCAATGCAATCAAACTTGCTGAATTGCATTTACCAAAATCACCTGAACTAGCTAAAGTTCTTCTTTCTCTTCAAAATGATGTTGACACAAAGGTGAGATTTCAATTATTATTAACACTGGGATATATAAATAGTGGTGAGGCAGCCAATGTTAGAAATAAAATTTTATTTAAAGATGTAAATGATAAGTGGGTTCAAATTGCTGCTTTATCGGCTCCTCCATCCCAAACAGCCCCTTTATTAAAAGTTGTTTTGAACAATTATCGTTCTGATATTCCTGAATACGCATCATTAGTACAAAGATTGACAAGAATGGTTGGTACTAGCGGCAGTCCGGATGACATCAATAAACTTATTAAACAATCAACATCAATGGTTACGAGTAAACAGAATTCCTGGCAAGGAGCAATGTTAGAGGGACTTGCTCTTGGCCTTGAATCCAGAAAATCAAAATTACCAGAGTCTATTTCTGCATTTGATGGAGATCAAAGTTTATTGGTAAATACATTTTTTAACCACCCAGGCAGTGATGTTCGACAAGCAGCATTAGAAATGTTAAGGGTAATTGGTTTGAAGGATGAAACACTCAAAACTAAATCAATTCAAAAAGCTATAAAAATCGCTGCAGATCGTAGTTTATCAGATAAACACAGAACTGAATCAATAAATTTCATTTCATTAACTGATCCAAGCCCTCATGCAACTGTATTGAAACAGTTAATAGTTCCGCAGGAACAGCCAATTATTCAATTAGCAGCCTTAAAGGTTTTAAACAAAATACCAACTACTACAGTTAGTGAGTATGTTATAAAACAATGGCCAGTACTTACACCCGAAATAAGAGAAGCAGCAATAGGTACTTTTCTTGGGAAAGATAATCAGGATAGAATTGAGTTACTATTGACTGCAATTGAAACGAATAAAATTCAAGCCAGTAGTGTAAGTTTTGGAAGAAGCGTTGGGCTTATGCAAAATACAGATGAAAATCTGCGCAACCGGGCTAGAAAGCTGTTTACCAAAAATGAAGAAGAAGGTAAAAGAGTAAACAAAGAGTATAAAAAAGCTTTGGAACTCACAGGTGATGTTACAAAAGGAAAAGCTGTCTTTATTCAGAATTGTGCTATTTGTCATCAGGTAAGAGGGGAAATAGGTGTAGAATTCGGACCAGATATGGGCACTGTTCATAATTGGATACGCGAAGATATTATGGCTAACATTCTGAATCCAAATCTCTCAATTTCGAGCGGTTATGATTTATGGGAAGTAGAATTGAATAACGGGGAGCTTGCTCAGGGTATCATATCAAGCGAAACTTCAACTGCATTAACTCTCAGAAATAATGGAAAGCTTGATAAGACAATCAACCGTCAGGATATTAAGTCAATAAAAAGTCTCAATGCATCAGCAATGCCATCTGGTTTTGAAAAGAAGATAAATACACAGGAAATGGCAGATTTGTTGGCTTTTTTACGCAAAAATTAAAGCCGAAATAGCAATAGTTCATAATATTAAAAACAATAGATATGCAGATAAGTCACAAATTATTATCTACTATTTTTTTAACCATCATGGTTTTGAATAGTATGTTTTCTTCAGAAAGTGTGGTTGCACAATCCAACACTTCTTCCAAAATAAAAACGCCAAAAGGAACTATGCTTATAGGTGTTTCTGCAATAGATATAACACCTGAGGGTCCCATTCTTCTGGCAGGTTATGGAGGGCGTAAGTCAGAATCTGAGGGCGTTCTTCAACCACTTAGAGCCAAAGCACTTGCTTTTGGAAGCGATAGTGAAGGTCCATCAGTTTTAATAACTGTAGATCTGATTGGTATCCAATATTACATGACTAAAGAAGTCGCAAAACGCCTTTCAGATAAAATCGGGGTTGATCCTTCACGATTTGTCATTAGCACTGCTCATACTCATACTGGTCCGGAGATTGGCAATCTGCTAAATCACTTCGCCAGACAACTACCTCCGGAAGAAATAGGAAGAATTGACAAATATTTAGAAATACTAACAAAAAAGCTGGAACAAGTAAGTATAGAGGCACTGAATGCCCGTAGACCAGCCAAAGTAGCATGGGGACAGGGAAAAGTAGGGTTTGCGATGAACCGCCGCAAGGTTGTAAATGGTAAATCAGCAGGCATGACACCAGTCCCTGAAGGTCCGGTTGATCATGCTCTCCCATTATTACGTATAACTGACCTGGATGGAAAACTTAGAGCAGTAATGGTTTCATATGCATGTCATGGTACTACACTTGGCCCTGATATTAATAAAATACATGGCGATTGGATCGGAGAAGCACAAAAATTTATTGAGGAAAAAAATCCTGGCGCCATAGCTATGGTTTCCCTGGGTTGTGGAGCCGATGCTAATCCTGAACCACGGGTTACAAATCTTCAAC
>JBAZCD010000450.1:0-3059 GCA_041671205.1 Pedobacter sp. | reverse complement strand
CAGTAATAAAATAAAATATTTCTTGTCCATGTAGCAAAATCGAGGCTTACCTTAAGTGATAGACCTGAATGTCACGCAATGTCCCATTATACATTAAAATATTTTTCAAAACTTCAAGCGGGAATGAAGGAGGAGAAACAAAAAACAGGTAAACAAAAAATCATTTCAAAACCCGAATCTGTTCAGAGGATGTTTTATCGTTTAAATAGAAGAGTTAAGGAAAATGCCCGCTTAATAAAAGAAAACACGCAATTGTTCAATCGCCTTTCCTAATTGGTTCTGTACGGTTTTTCTGGAAATTCGCATCTGACTGGCAATTGTCTTGGTAGGAATATCATCATGGAAGCGCAGTCTGAAAATTTGCTGTCTTTTTGGAGGAAGCTTCAGTAAAATAGCTTCATATGAACGATAAAATTCCTGCCAGAGGATATTGGAGTCGGCCTTTTCGTTTTGGGCAGGAATATTGTCGAGAATATCTAAAAAAGGAGTTAAATTCTTGCTTTTTGCAGCGAGTTTAAATACCTGGTTACGGACAGAAATACTTAAATATGCCGGTAAATTATTGATCGGACTATGTCTGTTAACCCATATACTGACAAATATCTCCTGTACGATATCTTTGGCCTGCTCCGGATCCCTTAACCTTTTATAAGCATTAGAATAGGTTTGCTCCCAGTATTTATTGTACAAAATATTAAAGGCAGTCCTTTTACCTTCCTGCAACTGCAGTAAAAGTATTCTGTCATCCTGAACTTCCGGGTTAATATCTTCCATTTATTATTTTTCGAAATAATACAATAATTCAAAACTATACAGATATAGTTATCCTGAGATGTATATTGAAAATTTGTTAAAAACCGAAACTTTTTACTTGCAAACTGTAAACAACTTGCTTAAACTTAACAATTAGCTATCAAAAAATCAATTAAATCTCTCAGTTCAATAAAGTCTCACCAATAAATGGTGATTAATTACGTATTCAGCCATTTTCCATCAGTTAAATAAACTGAATCGGGTATCCTTTACTGAGAAATCTATCTTCTAATGATATTTAGTATTTAAATGTAAGTTACGTTTACGTACCCGAAAATCCAAAAAAATATATTATTTTTTTTCAACATTCCCTTATCAGCTCATACAGCTGATAATTTTGAAAGCAAACACCCAAGACGAAGCAATCTAACTGTCATTGCGAGGAGGTACGACGAAGCAATCCCATGGCATTCAACAATAATAGTAAGTAGATTGCTTCGTTGCACTCGCAATGACAATCTAACTGAAACCAGCATTTATTTATACTGATTGATCAGCCCGGCTATTGCATTCAAATCGTAAACAATCTTTCCATCACGAATTGTTAGCTCACACTCGACCTTTTGCTTGCCATCAAATCTGTTTCCGGCAACATCGCGGAAACCAAATTTACCATCACGAATGCTCAATACAGCCACATCAGCTACAGCTCCTTCCGAAAGATTGCCTAATTCTTCACGTTTGATCACTTGTGCAGGAGTCCAGGTGCTGGCTTTTATCAATTCAGGAAATTTCATACCCATAGCCAGGAAAATAGACAATACGTTTAGCTGATCTTTCATTGCTCCGTTTACACTACCCTGATGCAGGTCAGTACCCATAGTATTGGGATAAAATCCAGCCTTTAAAGCCGGCAAAGCCTGATTGAAGTTAAAACTGCCTCCGCCGAAACCGACATCGAAGATGATTCCCTTTTTCTGGGCCTCGAGAACAAAAGGCTTGAACTTACGGGTCTTTAAATCAACAATAGGTTCCACTACCCCTCTGGACGACTGGATAAAGGTATGGGTGTAAATATCTCCAGGACGGAGATATTTAGTAAAAAGCTCTTCAATTGAAATAAAGAGTGTATTTAAATCAATCATAACAGGCATATTCGCCAGTTTTCCTGCCTCAACCCCTCTGCTGATTGGTGTCCATTCAGAACCGGTAAAATGCGCAACCTTGAAGCCCACAACATCATTTTTATTTGCCAGAGCTATTTCCGCCGTCTTTTTTGAATCCATATCACTCACATTCTGCTCATACTTTTCAATGCCCTTCATCCCCTCACCCACAATATTCAATAAGGAAAGCACCCTGGTTTTAGACACATCGATAATATTTTTCTTAAACGTTGGAAATGACTTCCATCCGGCGCCGCCCGCATCTACAACCGTGGTGACTCCGGCCCGGAAGGTTGACTGATCGGGCAATACGGCTACCGTCCCGCCACTCAGATAACTGTCGGGGTCAAAGCCATAAAAAACATGTGCATGCAGATCAATCAAGCCTGGAGTAACATACATACCGGCAGCATCTACAGTCTGTACTGCCAGAGCTGTATCAATATTTTTTGCGACACCTACAATTTTCCCATCCTGAATAGCCAGGTCCATTTTTTCATTGATATTGTTTTTCGCATCAATAACATGACCGCCTTTAATTAATATTCTGTATGGCCTCTGAGCCTGAACAGAGGCTGCTACGAACAAGAGCCCTAAAAATAACAGAGAAGGTTTACGTATCATTCCCGATAATAATTAATAATGTTTCATTTAAAATGCAAGAACAGTTCCTCCTTATACACGCGCTTTCATCAGCTCTTCAGTAAATCGCTTTGCCACAATCTTTTCTTCACCCGGCTGCATCATCCAGACTGACAGTATCATCGCATCATTTATACTCTTTGGAGCCTCGATGGATGGTTCGCCATTTCGCAAATTCAGGGTCATATCTTTACATGTCAGTTTGATCAGACTTTGATCCCATGAAATTCTCAGTGTTGGAGTGACATTCGCAATCGGAGGAACAAAGATCTCTGCTTTAACACCTTCCACCCTGGTCACAGCATTCAGGATTACATTGGCCCTGTCTTCCCACATTTTCCACTCTTTTGCATGATCCAGATTAATAAATCGATCCAGGGCAGCATACATGCCGAATATCTCCTCTTTATTTACTTTCATGCCCCGTCCAATATTGCCACCTCCGGGAGGCGCACTCAGCCGGGCTGCTGCAATGATCTCTTTTCTTCCCATCAAAAT
>JBAZCD010000449.1:0-3068 GCA_041671205.1 Pedobacter sp. | reverse complement strand
CCTGGAAAGCCAGTTGTTTTGCAACCAATCCTGAATCGATAACAGTATACAGAAGATAAGTGTAAACAGCTCCGATTAATGCTGAGTAAAGAAAAATTATCATTCCGGCTCCCAGGGATTGCCCGTAAGTGATCTGCCCATGCATAAAGTTATCACGATACGATTTAAGAAGAAAATAGATCAATCCTATCTGAACTACAATAAATACATAGCCTTGCACTTTATTGAAGGTGAGATCCATAAAATACATTACCAGTGAGTACATAATTGCAACAAGGCCCATTATAAGGCCATTGGTCAGATTTGCTTTCCAGGGATTAACTTTTTCTTCCATGATATTTGTTTTTAATTCAGTGGTTAGGATAATTGATTTACAACAAATATAATGTAAAAATAGAAATTCATGCTGATGTAAAAATGGAATAATTATTTTGGATGGTGCTTAAATTATTGTATTTTTGCGCGGGGTAAGTCTTATACGACCAGCTCCTGCTGAACTCCCCCAGGATCGGAAGGTAGCAAGGGTAGGCAGTTGTAGCGGTGCGATATAAGTAGCTTACCCTTTTTTTATTGATTATAGTCGGGAGTGCCTAAAGTACTTAGAGTTATTAAATCCTGTAATACTCTGGGCATTCTAGGCACTTTAGGCATTTTAGGCACTTTTATTTATCTTTGACGATTTTACGAAAAAATGCTGATTCGTATTTATAACGAAAACCCTAACGGTAAACATATCAGGCAGATAGTTGACCTGCTTGAGAATGGAGGAATCATTATTTATCCGACAGATACAGTTTATGCTATGGGATGCGACATCAGGGCAACAAAATCGATAGAGAAAATAGCCCGTTTAAAGGGATTAAATCCCAGGAATCCTGAACTTTCTCTTATTTTTCACGACATGAGTCAACTGTCAGAATATACTATAATTCACGACAATACCCTCTTTAAACTACTGAAAAGGAATCTTCCGGGACCATTTACTTTTATTGTTCAGGCAAATAGTCAGATTCCAAAAATGTTTAAGAATAAAAAAAAGACTGTGGGTATCAGAATTCCCGACAATAACATCGTTCTCGAGCTGGTTAAAGAACTTGGGAGGCCTATTATCACTACATCCATTCATGATCCTGACGAAGTCATAGAATATACAACCGACCCGGAACTTATTCACGAGAAGTACCGTGATTTCACTGATGCAGTTATTGATGGTGGGTTCGGTAAAAATGAAGCATCCACTATCGTTGATTGTACAGGGGAAGAGATTGAGATAATAAGGCAGGGACCAGGCATTCTTGTGCTCTGATTATCAGTGTTTGTAAAAACCGCGTGTGAACAGAATCATTACCGTTAATAGTTCCAGTCTACCTAAAAGCATTAATCCTGAAAGAAATATTTTTCCGCTCATCGGCATTGCTGAAAAATTGGTAAAAGGTCCAAAAGTACCTATTCCCGGTCCGATATTGGCAAGCATTGAAGCTGAAGTACTGAAAGAAGTCACAATATCATAACCCATATATGAAATAATGAAAGCTGAAAAGCAGACTAGAAGAAAATATATTGTAATAAATACCAGAAGGTTAAAAATAGTTGACTGTGGGATGATCCTTTTATCAAGACGGACAGGGATAAAACCATTGGGGTGAATAATCCTTTTAAGTTCCTGTCTGGTGTTTTTTGTGATCAGAAGGAGTCTTACAATCTTAACGCCTCCGCCAGTAGAGCCTGCTGTACCTCCGGTAAACATCAATACAAAAAATATTATTAAAATTAATTCCCCCCACATATTGTGATCCTGTATATAGAACCCCGTCGTGGTAATGATAGATATAACGTGAAAAGTTCCGTTGAGTATTGATTTGCCCAGAGAAAACCCTGCCTGCAATTTCAGGATCAGCGAAACAATAATAACGAATCCCAGAGTGATCAGGGAGTAAAAAACAAATTCATTGTTATTAAATACCTTTTTAAAGTTGCCTTTAAGTCCGAAATAGATGCAGGTCATATTAACACCTGCAATGAACATGAATATAGAAATGACGGCCATAATAAATGGTGAAGAGAAAGCCGCAATACCTTCATTACGGGAAGAAAATCCACCTGTTGAAAGAGTTGATAAAGAATGGCATACTGCATCGAACACAGGCATTCCTCCAATAATCAGAAGTAAAAATTCAGAGAATGTCAGCAGGAAATAGATTGTCAGGAGTCTTTTAGCTGCATCAATAATTCGTGGATGAATCTTATCAGTTGGCTGACCAGAGAACTCTGTTGCCGCTAGTTGTATGTTAATTGACTTGAAAACAGGAAGTACTGAGAGTGAAATAAAAATTATTCCTATGCCTCCAAGCCATTGGGTGAGACTTCTCCACAGTACTATTCCATGAGGCAATGATTCAATATCAGTGATTATTGTTGCTCCTGTTGTCGTAAAACCCGACATTGATTCGAAAAAGGCGTCACCAAAAGTGCTTATTGATCCACTGAATAAAAAAGGCAGTGTCCCGAAAAAGCTGAAAATAAGCCAGATACCAGTTACAATCAGATATCCTTCTTTGTTGCCATATACTTTTTCCTCGTTTCTGAGTGGAGTAAATACTATTATTCCGGTTACAATTGTTATAAGGGCTGAGTATAGCAGCGAGGAGGTTGCATGATCATTATAAAGATATGACACACCTGCAGATAGCAGCATGAATAATCCTTCAACAATGAGCAACAGACTGAAAACCCTTGCTATTATCCGGAAGTTGATCATAAATTATCAGGTAAAAAATTTCGAGATTTTATCGTAAGCTGAAGGAAGGGTAAATACCACCACTTTGTCGTTGGCATTAATGATCGTATCTCCTGTAGCAATGAATGGTTCTCCATCCCTGGTGCCTCCTCCTACAATAGCATCTTTTGGGAAATCGATGCTTCTTAGTGTGCCTTTTGTAATTTTGGCATTGACTGGAACATTAAATTCAAGAACCTCAGCTTCAGTTCCCGTCATATATTTAACCTGTGTTACATTTGGATTTGTTGTATGCCGGAAGATCCTGCTTGCTGCTGAGATTTTTTTATTA
>JBAZCD010000448.1:0-3086 GCA_041671205.1 Pedobacter sp. | reverse complement strand
ACCGGAAGGTGTTATTAAACCCAAAGCTAAGCTCAGGAATTCCGTTGCTGGCAAGGTCACTGGGGTTTTCCATAAGGCCGAGCAGTATCTGATCTGCCGTATTCAATTTACCATCAGGCTTTCCGGTTAAGTTACCATTGTTGTCGTATCCGTTTAAGTCCTTAAGTATAACATCTCCGGGTTTTATGCCTGGCATCCAGCCTGGAAGAGGTCTGTCCAACGTATAAATACCATCATTCCTATAACCATAAAAACCATTAAATGGCCCATTCGGATCTTCCCACTTTCCAAGTACTTTTAAAGATGCAGGAGACCGTTCTACCCAGAAATCGTTATAACGCGACAAGGTTAGTTGTGTGCCCCATTTGAAACCATTCTCCTTTGCGCTTACAACATTGCTTGTTTGTATTCCAAGCTCCCATCCAATGCTTCGTGTTTTTCCAACATTATCAGCTATGGATGAAACAGGAAAATTTGAAGGAAGTGGACGCTTTGTTAATAAATTGGAAATGGTTTTATTGAAAAAATCAAATGTTCCTGTAATGCGTCCTTTCATTAACTGGTAATCTAACCCTAAATTGACTTCTGCCACGGATTCCCAGGTTAGATTATCGTTGTTTAACTGGCTTAAATAGACACCTGAATTACCAGTGTTATTGAAAACATAGTTATTTCCGGAAGAATAGTAAGCAAATGCATTGCCCCCTATTTCACTATTACCCGTTGTCCCGTAACTTGCCCTTAATTTTAATAAACTGATTAAAGGGATATTTTCCTTCCAAAATGGCTCTTCTGAGATGACCCAGCCTGCCGACAGAGAGGGAAACAATCCGTATTTTTTATTTTCGGCAAAATTGGAGGATCCGTCCCTCCTGATTGAGGCATTGAATAAGTACTTGTTATTCAATTCGTAAATTGCCCTGGCAAAATATGAAGCCCATATCTTTCCTGTCTTATATGATCCTACTCCAGGCCTTTCTGCCGCACCAGCGCCAATATTGTTATAGGTGAATTGATCAGTTGTAAATTTGGAATTGACTGCACTAAGCCCCTCCCAGTTGCTCGACTGATAGGAATAACCACCCAATAAATCAAGCTTTTGGCTTTCCCCTAAATTAAATGAATAATTTAACGTATATTCCAATAGCCCTGAGGTACTGCTTTGTTCCTGAATTGATGCCTTGCCGCTTTCAATAGTACCGGCAATAAAAGTTCTGGGATAATAAGCTGATCGCTTAGACGAAGACTGATCATAACTTAAACTTGCCTTTGCTTTTAGTCGGGGTATAATTGTCCATTCGGCATAGCCCGAGGTAACCAGCCTTGAAGAAGTTGTTTTATCAGAAACTGTAGAAAAAGTAGCAGGATTAACACTATTCGCATATTCCGGATTAGTGAGATAATTTCCATCTTTATCCTGCAAAGGGATATTGGGTGGCCAAAACAAGGCTGCCCAAATTATTCCACCACTCGCCCCATAACCACCGGATTGAACATTCGGGTTGTTTGCAACTGAATTGGAAGTAGTGAGGCTAAAACCCATTTTCACTTGGTTACTGACTATCTGGTCCAGGTTAATCCGGCCATTGTACCTTTCATAATCAGAATCTATGAGAACACCATTCTGAGACAGATAATTACCGGAGACAAAATACTTGGTCTCTGGTGTCCCTCCCGATAAGGATATGTTGTGCTGGTTAACAAAACCGTTTCGACTAATAGCTTTCATTGCACTTTCCTGTTGCGGAGTATTTTTTATTTGCTCGTCAGTATATTTAGGTACAAATGGACTAACGACGGTTGAAGGATCTGTAATACCAAAGGGGGCAACATTATTATTTCTCAACCAAATATCTTTTAAATACCTATTTCGTTCATTCATCCAATCTGTGGCGCTCAGTACTTCAAAGTTTTTAGCAATCTGCTGGAACGCGTAACTCCCACTATATTCAATTTTTGATTTACCAGAAGTGCCGCGTTTGGTGGTAATCAAAACCACGCCAGCGCCTGCGCGTGCTCCATATATGGATGCTGCGGCCCCATCCTTTAAAACGACGATTGATTCAATATCGTTTGGATTGATAAAATTTAATGGAGAACGGTCAACTCCACCTTTACCATAGGCTGTATATGTACCAGGTTCTCCAGCATCATCATTAACAGGAACTCCGTCCAGTACATATAAAACACCTGAAGAAGCAAGAGAAGGATTACTCCTGATTTTTACCGTTACACCTGCTCCAGGCTGGCCGGAACTCTGTAACGCGGTTAAACCGGGGACTTTGCCTTGCAGGTTCTGAGTAAAGCTTGTAATGGCTGATTTATTAATACTTTCTGAAATAATACTGGAAATTGCACCGGTCATGTCTTTTTTTCGTTGCGACCCATAACCAATGGCTACCACTTCTTCAATACCGATAGCATCTTCTGCCATCGTTACATTAATAGTTGACTTGGCTCCGACCTGGATTTCCTGCATTTTCATACCTAAAAATGAAAAAACCAATACCGCGTCAGAAGTTACATTAGTGATCGTGAAATTACCATTACTATCAGTAATAACACCTTTATTAGTTCCTTTTACCAGTATGGTTACCCCTGGCAATGCACCTCCGGAAGAGTCGGTTACCTTACCCGAAACAGGTTTTTGCTGCTGATTAACCGAGGTTAAATATCCGGCAGTTAATGCAATTTGCCGGTTGTTGATTTTATAAATAATGTTCGTACCAGCAAACAAATCATTCAATATTTCGGGAACCGATTTGTTATTAGCCAACACAGAAATCTTTTTTTCAACATCGATATTTTTCGCTTCGTACATAAAGTAGAATTCTGATTGATTCTCAATGGTTGCCAAAACACTCTTAATGGATACATTTGACATGTTCAATGTCAAACGCTTGTTTTGAGAATACAAGTCAATGGCAAACGTTTGACCGATGCAGATTAAGAATACTATCAATGTCGCTCTCATTTTTAGACCAATTTTAGACTCCCAGTACCTATAAAAGTCTGAAATCATTGAAAAATGTTTTTTTTTCATAAATTTGTTACGATTTGGATTAATATTTCAAATTGTTTTAAGA
>JBAZCD010000447.1:0-3089 GCA_041671205.1 Pedobacter sp. | reverse complement strand
CTATAACGATTACCCCGGAGGCCATACCTGGCCGGTTTGGAGGAATAACCTGTATAATTTTGCTCAATTATTATTTAAATAATACTGTCATTCAGGAAAAGGAACCTTTAAATGCTTTCCGGGTGTAAATGATTTTAAGCAGACTTTTAAAATATCCGAACAGTAATCTATAATTTCAAAAATATGAAACTTAAAACAGGATTACTTCTGATTGCAGGATTGCTCATATCATCAATCAATGCTTTTTCTCAGGACCCGGATTTTTACATCTTTTTGTGTTTTGGACAATCGAACATGGAGGGCAATGCAAGAATTGAACCTCAAGACACAACGGTGAATAATCGGTTTAAAATTTTGGAAGCAGTCGACTGTCCCAGCCTCGGAAGAGTTAAAGGTAAGTGGTATCCGGCTGTTCCCCCTTTGTGCCGATGCCGTACAGGCCTTACACCTGCAGATTATTTTGGCAGAACATTGGTTGATTATCTTCCGAAAAAAATCAGCGTAGGTGTTATTAACGTTTCTGTGGCAGGCTGCAAAATTGAACTGTTTGACAAAGATAATTTTCAGGTTTACGTATCAACAGCCCCGGTGTGGATGACGAACATAATCAGGGAATACAGTGGAAATCCCTATGCGCAGCTTGTCGGGATGGCAAAATTAGCTCAGAAAGATGGCATTATCAAAGGAATTCTGTTACATCAGGGCGAATCAAATACGAATGATAGTATCTGGCCCCAAAAAGTTAAAGTGATTTATGACAATCTGATAAAAGACCTTCATCTCAAAGCCAAAAAAGTGCCACTGCTTGCCGGAGAACTCGTGAATGAAGATCAGGGAGGTGCCTGTGCGAGTATGAATAAAATCATTGCAACCCTTCCCCAGACAATTCCCAATTCATATATCATTTCTTCTAGCGGTTGCACAGATACACGCGACAACCTGCATTTTACAGCTGATGGTTACCGAAAACTTGGGAGACGATATGCAGCAACTATGCTTTCCATTTTGGGCTATAAAGCCACTATAACTGAGTAACTATTAATCTATTATGAAAACTTACTTATTCAATAGTCTACTTTTCTTCTTTCTTCTCGGATGCCATGATTTCCAGGCTCAGGACGGGCTTTATCCCAATGAATTTCCCTTAAGGCATGTTACTTTACTGGATGGCCCTTTTAAACATGCACGTGATCTGAATATTCAAACTCTTTTGAAGTATGATGTTGATCGTTTACTTGTTCCTTACCGAAAAGAAGCCGGTTTATTGGCAAAAGCATCATCTTATCCTAACTGGGAAGGATTGGATGGGCATATAGGCGGGCATTACTTATCAGCGATGGCAATGAATTATGCTGCTACCAATAATGCTGAATGTAAGAAACGAATGGATTATATGATTTCAGAACTCAAAGCTTGCCAGGAAGCAAGCGAAATTTACAATAGTGACTGGGGGAAGGGATACATTGGCGGAGTACCAAAGAGTAAAGTAGTATGGAGTACGATGCAAAAGGGAGATTTCGCAGCATATCGCTCAACCTGGGCACCCTGGTATAATTTGCATAAACTATATGCAGGGTTAAGAGATTCATGGATATATGCTGAAAATATAGATGCAAGAATCATTTTTTTAAAATTCTGTGATTGGGGCATAAACATAACATCTTCACTTACAGATGCGCAAATGCAGTCGATGCTTGATTCGGAACAGGGAGGCATGAATGAGATTTTCGCTGATGCTTATCAGATTTCCGGTGATGAAAAGTATCTTACAGCCGCCAAACGATTCTCGCATAGAATGTTACTGGATGCAATGTCAGCCGATAATGATAATCTTGATAATAAACATGCTAATACACAAGTCCCGAAAGCCATTGGATTTCAAAGAATTGCGGAACTTTCGCATGATAAATATTTTACAGAGGCTGGAAGTTTCTTCTGGGAAACAGTAACAGAAAAGCGATCGCTGGCTTTCGGCGGGAACAGCAGAAGAGAGTTTTTCCCAGGCGTTACATCATGTATTGATTTCATAAATGATGTGGAGGGTCCTGAATCGTGCAATTCTTACAATATGCTTAAACTGACTGAAGATCTGTTCAGAATTAATCCATCGGCTAAATATGCAGATTACTACGAAAGAACCTTATATAACCACATTTTGTCAACCCAGCATCCCGAACACGGCGGATATGTCTATTTTACTCCCGCCCGCCCGCGTCATTACAGGGTTTATTCCGCACCAAATGAAGCAATGTGGTGTTGTGTAGGAACCGGTATGGAGAACCATGGGAAATACAACCAGTTTATTTATACTCATAAAAATGATACATTATATTTGAACCTCTTTATACCATCTGAACTGAACTGGCAGGAAAAAGGGATAAAAATTAAACAGGAAACAGTATTCCCTGATGAGGAAAAAACTAAACTCACAGTGACTAAAGGGTCATCACATTTTTGTTTGATGATCCGATATCCTTCATGGGTAGAAGATAGTAGCCTGAAAATCATTGTCAATGGCAAAGCTGTATCATACAAATCTCATCCGTCGTCATATATTGCTGTTGACCGGTTGTGGAATAAAGGTGATGTGGTTCAGGTTTTATTACCTATGCATAATTCAATTGAGCATTTGCCAAACGTGCCTTCCTATATTGCCTTAATGCATGGTCCGATCCTGCTAAGTGCAAAAACAGGCGCTGAAGATTTAAAAGGTTTGGTTGCAGATGATGGCAGATGGGGCCAAATAGCAAGTGGTCAAAAACTCCCTGTTGACAAAGCGCCAATAATAATTGAAGATGACATTTCTAAAATTACTGATGAACTGCTGCCGATAAAAGATAAGCAACTTACATTTGCTGCCCCCATGTTAAAAATGATCAATCCTATTAAAGTTGTATTTGAGCCTTTTTACCGGATACACGATGCAAGGTATATGATGTATTGGATGGCTCTGACAAGCACACAATACAGTTCTTATCGTGACTCATTGGCAATACAGGAAAAAGAGAAGCTTGAACTTCAGAAACGTACAATAGATTTTGTGGCTCCCGGGGAACAACAACCGGAAACTGACCATGCCATGCAACAGT
>JBAZCD010000446.1:0-3089 GCA_041671205.1 Pedobacter sp. | reverse complement strand
TTTGCCAGTGTTCTTGCTGTATCACATATATCATCGATCAAAACCACATCTCTACCGCTTACATCACCGATGATAGACATGGATTCAATTTCATTAGCCCTTTTTCTCTGTTTATCACAGATCACTCCCTCTGAATTAAAATATTTGGCAAAGGTTCTGGCACGATAAGATCCGCCCATATCCGGTGACGCAATGGTCAGATGCGGAAGACTCAGGCTTTTAATGTGAGGCACAAAAATGACAGATGCATCCAGATGATCAACAGGGATATCGAAGAATCCCTGTATCTGGGCCGCGTGCAAATCCATGGTCATGATCCGGTGTGCACCTGCAGCAGTGATCAGATTTGCCATTAATTTGGCTCCGATCGCTACCCTTGGTTTATCTTTACGATCCTGTCTGGCTAAACCAAAATAAGGGACAACTACAGTAATGTAATGAGCTGAAGCCCTTTTTGCAGCATCTATCATCAACAGAAGCTCAACCAGATTGTCATTCGGCTGATTGGTAGACTGGATCAGAAACACATCGCAGCCACGAACTGATTCATTGTAATGCGGCTGAAATTCACCATCACTAAATCTCGACAGGGTCATATCTCCCAGTTCCTTCCCATAGCTTTCAGCTATTTTCTTTGCCAGATCGGTTGTACCTGAACCGGCAAATAACTTGATGGTATTAAATGTTACGGGCATTGTTTGTTTCGGATATCGAAATTAAAATTTCGGTTAAAGACTATTAAAAGACACAATTACTATTCTCTATCAATCGCTGGGCGATTCTTTAAATGTGCAATTCCGAAACTCGAAATTTATTGGTTGCCCGACCAGGATTCGAACCTAGACAAACTGCACCAAAAACAGTTGTACTACCATTATACTATCGGGCAAACAAAATCAAAAAGAAGCTCCTTTTGAAATGGAATGCAAATATAGGGGGATATACCTTAAAGTGCAAATCAAATTGAAAATTTGTTTTTTAGCCTTAAGTGTTAAATCTGTTAATAAGTGTTAAAGGGAATATGATAAGCATCAAATAACAATAAATTCATTATTTTCGGCAGCATTATTTTCGAACTTAAATCTATGAACTATAACAAAATCAACAATCTAATAGGCTGGTTAAGTTTTTTAATAGCCCTGGTAGTTTATACCTTAACACTTGAGCCAACTTCAAGTTTCTGGGATTCAGGTGAATTCATTGCATCTGCCTATAAACTCCAGGTTGTTCATCAACCGGGTGCTCCATTATTCCTGATGCTTGGAAAGATATTTTCCTTATTGGCTGGCGGCGATACAAGCCGGGTAGCCTTCTGGATCAATATGTGTTCTGCGCTGGCCAGTGCGGCTACTATCCTCTTTTTATTCTGGACTATTACCGCTTTAGCAAAAAAGGTGATCTGGGAAAAAGGAACGGAACTGTCCAGCTGGGGAATGATCAGCATTATGGGATCCGGATTAGTTGGTGCCCTTGCTTATACTTTTTCTGATTCGTTCTGGTTTTCAGCCGTTGAAGCCGAGGTTTATGCGCTCTCCTCATTATGTACTGCTATTGTGTTCTGGGCCATATTGAAATGGGATCAGCATGCTGATGAGCCTGATTCAGACCGATGGCTGATCTTTATCGCCTATATCATGGGCCTTTCCATAGGCGTTCACCTGCTGAACCTTCTGGCTATTCCTGCCATTGCGCTGGTCTATTATTTCAGAAGATCAAAGACAAAAACCTCCTCAGGCACCTTACTGGCCTTGCTGGCAGGGATCATTATACTGGCTTTTATTCAGTACGGAATCGTTCAATATACAATCAAATTTGCTGCCTATTCAGACCTGTTCTTTGTGAACACACTTGGGCTGGGATTTGGAACCGGAGTTGCATTTTTCGGCCTGACGATCATTCTATGCCTTACGTCAGGCATACTTTACAGTATAAATGGCAGTAAACTTAATCTGATGCTCGCAGTTGGGGCATTTGTTGTTTTGATGACCATTGGTGGCGGGCTTTCAGGGCTGATCGTGGCGGCAATCATACTGGCAGGCCTGGAATATGTTCTGAAGATTCGTGATAAAAGAAGAGTATTAAATCTTGCTCTGGTTTCGGTAGTATTTATCATTTTCGGATATGGTTCCTTCGCAATGATCGTGATCAGAGCCAAAGCAGATCCAACCCTCAATAACAGCGATGCTTCCAATGCATTTTCATTGCTGAGTTACGTGAACAGGGAACAGTACGGTGATCGCCCGCTGGTTTACGGACAATATTTTGATTCCAAGCCAATTGACAGTAAGCAGGGCGATATCATTTATCGTAAAGGAAAAGAGAAGTATGAAAAAGCCGGCCAGAAATACGAAAGGATATATGACCGTAATACACTGATGCCAAGAATGTTCAGTGATGACCCTCAGCATATTGGATTCTACCGCGACTGGATGGGCCTTAAGGAGGATCAATCCCCTACTTTTCTCGACAATATAGGCTTCCTGATCAGCTATCAAACCAGTTTCATGTACACCAGATACTTTGCATGGAATTTTGTAGGAAGACAAAATGATGAACAGGGTCATGGAGATTATATTCATGGCAACTGGCTTTCAGGTATTCGCTTTATTGACAACATGCTGCTGGGAGGACAATACGACCTGCCTGAGAGTCAGCTCGAAAATAATGGTTATAACAGATTCTATTTCCTTCCCTTCATCCTGGGTATTATCGGTGCCTTATGGCACTTTAAACGAAATCAGAAAGATGCCGGAATTGTAGGTTTGCTGTTTTTCTTTACCGGAATTGCCATTGTACTCTATTTAAATCAGAGTCCGATGCAACCAAGAGAGCGCGATTATGCTTACACCGGTTCATTCTATGCCTTTGCAATATGGATAGGTCTGGGAGTAGCCGGAATTGCAGACTTTTTCAAATCAAGATATAAAGCCCCAACAGCAGCAGTACTTGCTGCACTGATCGGATTACTTGCCGCACCGATACTCATGGCTAAGGAAGGATGGAATGACCACGATCGCTCAACCAAATTTACTGCACGCGATATGGCATCTAATTATCTTGAATCCTGCGCACCCAATGCCATTCTGTTT
>JBAZCD010000445.1:0-3090 GCA_041671205.1 Pedobacter sp. | reverse complement strand
GATCAGGAAAAGATCATCACCACCTGATTTTTTTCAACTTTATCTCCGGGCCTGACCTTCACAGCCTTGATCTTAACATCGGCAGGCGCCTTTATAATGTTTTCCATCTTCATGGCCTCAAGTACAAACAAATTACCACCCTTTTCTACTTCTTCACCTTCTGAGGCAAGAATCCTGAGTACCATTCCGGGCATTGGCGCTTTAATCTCAGAAACTTTAGCTGAATTCAGATTGTCCATGCCCAGCTGATGCAGCAACTCATCAAACTGATCAGTCATTTGCATGGAATAGATGTTTGAACCGACCTTAACTGAGCAGGATTTCAACTCCCTATTTATCTCGATCAGTTCGGCATTGTAAGACTTGTTATTATGCAATACATGAAAGGTACGGGGATTAACACCGACGATATCTGCCTTTACAGGCTGACCGTTGATCAGCGTTTCATTCTTTCCTGAACAGACTTCAAAACTGAATTTATCATTTACCTTGATCTTAAACATATTTATTGAGTTAGGGCGTACTGAACAAGATTTGATCCCATTTTAAGCGCTTTTTGCCGGGAGTCTTCTGAATCTCCTGCATAAGTTCCTGCATCCTCCCAGCCATTGCCAAGATCGCATTCAAAAGTATAATAACAAACAATACGCCCTTTATAAATTAATGCCAGTCCCTGGGGACGCTTACCATCATGCTCATGGATCTTTGGGAGACCGGCAGGAAATTTAAACTTTTGATTGTAAATAAGGTGATTTGGTGGTAGTTCCACGAAATCCAGTTCAGGAAAAACTTTTTTCATCTGCGGACGGATAAATTTATCAAGTCCATAGTTATCATCTATATGCAAAAATCCGCCGCCAATTAAATATTTACGAATATTATCCGCTTCCTGATCAGAGAATACAATATTCCCATGTCCTGTGAGATAAATAAAAGGGTAATTAAACAGGTCTGTGCTTCCTGCTTCTGCAATGGCTTCTTCACTATCAAAATTGGTTCCGATATTTTTATTACAAAAGCTGATCAGATTTGGAAGGGCTGTCCGGTTAGCATACCAGTCGCCGCCGCCATTATATTTCAATTTTGCAATTTTATAGCTTGGCGCATGGAATGAAAAGGATACTCCAATGAAAAGAAAAAATAAAAGCAATAAAAAAGCGCTTTTAAAATTCGTCATCTGTTTAAAAAATTTATTTCAAAACATGCTTCCAGAGCAGCAGTTTCTGTTCTCAATCTGGAATTACCCAGGCTTACAGGAACAAAATTCTGATCAATTGCCATACTAATTTCATCCGGAGTAAAATCTCCTTCTGGACCTATCAGCACAAGATAATCAGAATTGAGCCTGATCTGTTCTTTTAACGTGGATTTACTGCTTTCCATACAGTGGGCAATAAATTTATGGCTGCTTAATTTTTTCAAAATGAAATCGCTGAAGCGCATGGTTTCATTCAGTTTCGGATGATAGGCTTTAATAGATTGTTTTACCGCGGTTGTGATTACCTTGTTCAGACGTTCTGTTTTTACATCTTTGCGTTCTGAACGATCACATATGATCGGTGTAATTTCATCTATTCCGATCTCAGTTGCCTTCTCCAGGAACCACTCAATACGTTCTATATTTTTTGTAGGAGCAATGGCAATATGCAAATGATGATTTCGCTTGCCGAAATTCTGTTGAACACGAAGAATTTGAATTTTTGTTCTTTTAGGATGCGGTTCTTCAACAATTGCATCGTAAAAACCGCCCTTGCCATCAACCAGATTAAGCAAACTTCCCTTCTGAAACCTTAAAACTCTAATACAGTGCTTGCTTTCCTCTTCACTCAGAATATAAGTGTCAGAATTAATATCGGGTGTATAGAAAATATGCATTTGCCGGTTTCCGGATTAATGAATATCAACAGCGTCCTCACTGTTAATTACTAATTCCAGTTTCACAGATTCAACATTCTGATCTGCTTTCTTTAGAATGGTAATAATGTATCCATTAAAATCACTGGTTTCGCCAACATCCGGTATCTTACCAAAGATCTCGCTGACCAGGCCTGCTACCGTATCATAATCCCCATCTTCAGGAAGGTCATGAGGGAGGTATTCATTCACATCATATATTGAAGCAGTAGCATCAATAATAAATTCGCTGGAAGATATTTTTTCTACAATTGGCTTTTCCTCATCATATTCATCCTGGATGTCCCCTACCAGTTCTTCAACAATATCCTCAGCAGTAACCATACCTGCTGTACCTCCAAATTCATCAAGAACAATTGCAATCTGTATACGCTTCAGCTGCAGTTCGCTTAAAAGATCATTGATCTTCTTGGTTTCAGGAATAAAATATGGTGTACGAATAATGTCTCGGAGTACGCACTCCTTATTATCTGCTAAAAAAGGGAGAATATCCTTTGCATGAACAATTCCGACAATCTTATCAATGGTCTCATCGTATACCGGAATCCGGGAATACCCCTCACTGATAATAATATCAAGCAATTCCCTAAAAGGAGTATTTAACTCAATGCCCGATATTTTGGTTCTGGGAACCATAATATTTTTTACGACGCGTTCATTAAAATCGAATACATTCTTTATCAGTTCATGTTCATTGGTTTCAAGCGCCCCGCTTTCTTTACCCTGATCCAGTAAATACTGTAATTCTTCTGAACTATGATGCGCTTCATGCCCGCTTATCGTACTTATACCCAAAAGCCTGAGTATAAAATTAGCCAGGCCGTTAAGCAGCCAGATAAAAGGTCTGAATACCAGATAAAAGAAGTGCAGGGGCAGGGCAATACCCATGGTTGTTCCGATAGGACGCTGAATAGCTAATGATTTGGGAGCGAGCTCCCCAAAAACAATATGTAATACGGTTATGATTGCGAAAGCTAAAACATGTCCAATATTGGTTGCTACCGAAGTAGTCATATCAACATTTAATAAATGGAAGAACTTGCTGACAATATCGGTCATCACAGCTTCTCCAACCCAACCTAAGCCCAGCGAAGCAAGGGTAATTCCTAACTGCGTTGCAGCAAGATAACCATCCAGATGATGGGTCATGTGCTTGGCAATTTTAGCTACCCGGCT
>JBAZCD010000444.1:0-3092 GCA_041671205.1 Pedobacter sp. | reverse complement strand
AACAGGGAAAAGTGCCGTATTCTTTGAAGGCAAATGAACCGGTTTATTGCTCATCACCCCATCACTGATACGAACAGGTTCTGAATGAGAAATCTTCTTACCATCCCATTTAATTTCGACTGCATTAACACCCCCAAATCCATCCCAAAGTAAGTTGTTTTTTGCGCTCCCATAAAATAAGCGCACCTGACCAAACTTATCTCTCCAGATTGCAGGATCAAACAATCGGTATTCAGAACTACGGGGATAAACTACAAGCTGATCATTTAGCCAGGTTCTACCCTTATCAAGACTAACAGACAAGGTGACATAATTACCCGGACCAGGTGCAGCACCTCCTGAATAAAATGCAACGAAAACCTGTTCCCCGTCTGCAGTTGCCCCAACTGCGGGAACCTGTTCAAATTTGCGGTCTTTTAATCTTGCATCTTCGGGATTGCTGATGAATTCAACCATTGCAGAAGCATCCTTGTCACCTGATATTGTAAGTGCTGATTTTTTTACGGAATTACAAGCCGGCAAAAAGAATCCACATGAGGAAGCAATAAATAATGCGGAAAGTACTATTGATCTGGTTTTCAATTTCTGATATTTTATAAATTTAAAATAGCTTTCATGAACAAATTGAATATCTGTCTCTGAATTTCTAAAAATGTAATTATTTAAGGAATTTACCACATTTAATGAGTAAATAATTCAATAAAATTCAATTACCAGTTATGAATAGCCCCATCAGGACTTTTCAGAATGGGATGAGGGAATTTAGTATTTTCCTTAATTTCCATTATAAAATCGGCCTTCTTAGGATTAAACTTAACTCCAAGCCCGGGTTCCGGATTTAAATACAGTTTCCCATTCGAAAACCTGAGATAATCTTCATTAAAGTATACAGGTTTTTCTGTTTCACCACCAGCTAATTCCATCATTACACGTGAAGGACTGCTTGAGCCTAAAACATGGACTAATGCCGCAGTGGATAAGGGTCCGGTAAAATGCGGAAGCATACCTATATAATGCGTTTCGCAAAGGGCCGCAATCTTTTTAAATTCAACAATTCCGCCGGTATTAGGTAATGTAACTCTTGAATAATTGATCAGGTGCTGTTCAATAAGTTCATTGGTATCCCAACGATCGCCAAATTGCTCACCTACGGCTAAAGGAGCCTTTGTTAAGGTTCTGAATGAACGGTAAACACCCGGATTTTCAGATCGGATAGCATCCTCTATAAAATACGGACTCAGTTCTTCCAGTGCATTACAGATCTTTAAAGCTTCGGGTGTGTCAAAACGGGTATGCAAATCAATTGCCCAGTTTCCATTCCCACCCACTGCCTTATCTATTCTTTTACAGTAATCAATTGTTTTTGAGGCATTCTGATAGAAATCAAAGGGCTGATCACCATTACCACCTGTCGGGCCGATACGATAGGATCGAAACCCCGCTTTGAGACAATCATTTGCTCTTTCTTCTTCAGTTGTGGCTTTAGAAGGCCTGAATCCTGTAGCATAACATTCCACATATTCGCGCGTAGAGCCCCCAAGAAGTTCATATACAGGAACATTTAAAGCCTTTCCTTTAATATCCCATAAGGCCATTTCCAATGCACCTACAGCATGTAATTTTTCCCTTCCGGGAGGGTAAAACATGCCCCTGTAAAGGTTTTGCCATATATGCTCGATGCGAAAGGGATCTTCTCCAATCATCATTCGGGCACATTGCTCAATCATATCTTTAGAACCGCCTTCACCTATTCCAATGATCCCATCATTTGTTTCAATTTCGACAATACCACGGGCCTGGTTGAAAAGAGGTTTATTATAACCCGGTGCAGCATAATATCTTATTTTTGTGATTTTCAGTCCGGAGGCTGCCTCTGCACTCAAAAAGGGATAGCCTGCAATTAGTCCTGCTGAGCCCAAAACTGCAGATTTTATGAATTTTCTTCTTTCCATCATGATTTTGAATAAGAAATATTGTTTAGCGAAAAATCAATTTAACCGATCCACATTCACAAACTGAACACCGGTTTCTTCAGCAGCAGATTTAAGATAGGCTTCAAACCTGCCGTTTCCCTCAGGCAAGGATATTTCATCAAACACAATTTGATTATTACCGGCATTCACCTGAACCCGATATTCCTCGCCCATATACTTCAATACAGCAAAGGCTGGTTTATTGGTTTTCTGAAAGCGTAATGTTATCCGGTATTTTGCGGCATTACTAAATACCTCCCAATAGCCCAGTTGTTTTCCCTTGTTTCCAATTGTACCAGGGCCACCCCATTCAAAACGGGATAACTCCACATTCCTTTGAAAATTACTTCCCAAATGAATACGCTGCGGCCAGTCGTATCCCCTGTCATAAATAACCTTATCAAACCATTTCTCGTATTTTGCCAAAAGATCATCAACAATACCCGGATTTTGTTTGGCTATATTATTGATTTCACTTGGATCTTTTTCGATATCATATAACTCAAGAGAAGAAATCATGTTTTTTATCTCATCAGCATTCGGACGGTTAACAATTTCATAAGGCTCATCATGAGGTGAAATAAGTTTATACTTCTGTCCCCTGACTGTGAAATGCACGTATTTAAATGGTTCTGAACCTGCATGTCCCTGAATAAAAATATTCCTTTCAGGCAATTGTTTCACTTTCTCAGTAAGCAATGGCACCAAAGATATACCGTCGATCTGAAGATTTTTGGGCACAGGTACATTACAAGCATCAAGAAGAGTTGGTAAAACGTCAATATGGGCGGTGAGATTATTTAGCTTAGCGCCCTGCGGAATTTTACCCGGCCATTTGATAAAGAACGGAGCATGGATACCGTTTTCGTATACACTTGTCTTTGTCCCTCTGAGATTCATAACATAACGGTCGGGATAAAGATCATTTTTAGATCGTTTGGTACGCGGACCATTATCAGACAAGAATACAACAATGGTATTATCTTCTATGCGCAATTCTTTCAGCTTGGCCATCAATCTTCCGATATTAGCATCAACATTGGCAATCATTCCATAAGTTAAGGCATTTAGTTCATGCATCCCCATCTTCCGATAAGGATCGGCCCATTTATCGGCAAC
>JBAZCD010000443.1:0-3100 GCA_041671205.1 Pedobacter sp. | reverse complement strand
TGAACAGCAGGAGCTGGCAGGAGATCTGCAAGTTTCTGACAAGCAAAAAAGACCGTCTGGTTGAACTGGAACGCAATACAAAGGAAACTAAGATCTGGCTAAGTTTGAATCTGGACGGAAATGGTGAGCATAAGATCGATACCGGATTAAAGTTCTATGATCACATGCTTGATCAGCTGGCTAAGCATTCAGGTGTTGATCTGGCACTGACCATTGAAGGCGATCTTGATATTGATGAACACCATACCATTGAAGACAGCGCCATTGCCCTTGGGAAAGCGTTTAAACAGGCTCTTGGTGATAAACGGGGAATCGAACGCTATGGATTTCTGTTACCAATGGATGAGGCACTGGTGCAATGCGCCATCGATTTCTCTGACCGGTCTTATTTTATCTATGAAGGCAAATTCGACAGAGAATATGTGGGTGATTTTCCAACAGAAATGTTTGAGCACTGGATGAAATCATTTTCAGAACATGCAGGAATGAACTTAAACCTGAAGATAATTGACGGCAGCAATACGCACCATATGATTGAAGCCAGCTTTAAGGCATTGGCCAAAAGTATTAAGCAGGCTATACAAATTACAGGCACCGAATTGCCAAGTACCAAAGGAATATTATGATCGGTATAGTATATTATGGAGCCGGAAATATTTTTTCACTGACTGCTTCTCTTGATCGTCTGAACCTTAATTACGGAATGATTAAATCGGCCGAAGATTTTGAAAAATATGACCGCTATATTATTCCAGGGGTTGGTCATGCCGGTTCTGCGATGCAGAAACTGGAAGATACCGGACTGGTACCTTCCATCATCGGACTGAAAAAACCGGTACTTGGAATATGTGTCGGAATGCAATTATTAACCAATCATTCGGAAGAGGGAGATTCAAAACTTATCGGGATTATTCCATTGGAAACTAAGCTTTTCAGTGAAGAATTACAGGTTAAAGTACCTCATACAGGATGGAACAAAGTTTTCCCTGTTTCTGAAAATCCACTGTTCAGCGGAATTACACCGGGAGCTCATTTTTATTTCGTACACTCTTATTATATAGAATTTAATTCTATTTTTACTATTGCTTTAGCAGAATACGGAATAAAATTCTCTGCTGTTATACAGAAAGATAACTTTTATGGCGTTCAGTTTCATCCAGAAAAATCCGGACTTGCCGGAGAACAATTATTGAAAAATTTTGCACACTTAGCATAAACTCATGTATATAATTCCAGCTATTGATATTTTAAACGGGAAGGTTGTCCGTTTACGTGAAGGCGACTACGAGCAGGCGACATTCTATGATGTTACCCTCGAAGAGATGATTGAAAAATACAAATCGAACGGCACAGAGTTCATCCATATTATTGACCTCAATGGAGCTAAAGGAGATTTCAGCAATCAAAAGTATCTTTTTGACATTATCCATAAGACCAATATTAAAATTCAGTATGGTGGCGGTGTCAGGAGTATTGATAAAGTTAAAGAACTGATCGATGCAGGAGTACACCGGATCATTGTTGGAACTCAGGCTATTACCAATGCTGATTTTCTTCCGGAATTAAGCCGTGAGGTTTGCGGCAAGGAAAAATGTCAGGACCAGGTTGTGGTTGCTATTGATGTTCTTGATGAGGTAATCAAGTATTCCGGATGGATGGAGAGCTCTCCGATTAAGCTAAAGGATTATGTTGATAAATGTTTGAATCTGGGTTTTTTCAGATTTCTGTGTACCGATATCGACAAAGATGGCAAGTTGGGTGGTGCCGGAGTCGGACTTTACAAAAAATTGCTTGAGCACTCTCCCTTTATCAAACTGATCGCTTCAGGAGGAATAAGCTCTATGAAAGATATCGAGGATCTGCAAAAGATCAAAGTAGAATCCTGTGTGGTTGGAAAGGCCATCTACGAAGGAAGAATCTCCATTGAGGAGATCAAGGACTGGAATCTGAAAGCGCTGATCAGTTTCTAAGATCCTGAATTAATAATCAGCAGGCATAGAATACTATAGACTTCAGTACCTGAAATAATTTAAATCGTTTTTACGATCAAATGCCCGAATAAATTCAGACAAAATATAACGCTATCTACGTTTTGGAACCCTCAACTCTGAATACCAATTACTCAAATCCAATGGAAACCGGCAATGATCTGGCAAAACGAATCATTCCATGTCTGGATGTAAAAGATGGCCGTACTGTTAAGGGAGTTAATTTTGTTGCTTTACGTGATGCCGGAGATCCTGTAGAACTTGCCTATCAATATTCGCGGCAGGGTGCAGACGAGCTGGTTTTCCTGGATATTACTGCAACTCATGAAAGACGTAAAACCATGGCTGAACTGGTAAAATCTGTGGCCAGGCAGGTCAATATTCCATTTACTATTGGCGGAGGAATAAACGAGATCGCTGATGCCGACATCCTGCTTAACTCAGGGGCGGATAAGATCTCAGTTAACTCAGCAGCAGTAAGAAATCCTGGATTTATTGACGAACTGGCACTGGCATTTGGCAAACAATTTGTGGTAGTTGCCATTGATACCAAACATATCAATGGGAAAAATTTTGTCCATCTGAATGGCGGACGAATTGCGACAGATATAGAAACAGAAGACTGGATCAAAGAAGCTGAAGCCAGAGGCGCTGGTGAAATACTGCTGACTTCAATGGATCATGATGGCACAAAAGCCGGATTTGACAACGTACTATTAAAAAAAATAAATGACACGCTGGGTATTCCTTTAATCGCTTCCGGCGGCGCCGGCAAGGTGCAGGATTTTGTAGATGTGTTCAAAATAAGTAATGCCGATGCCGCTCTGGCAGCTTCAGTGTTTCATTATGGCGAAATACTGATCCCGGATCTTAAAAGAGTGCTGCAGCAAAATAACATCGAGGTTAGATTATAATCTCTAAAAACAAGAAAATGACTATTGATTTCAATAAAGGAGACGGCCTGGTTCCTGTAATTATTCAGGACGAACAAACACTGGAAGTGCTTATGCTGGGCTATATGAACACAGAAGCTTACCAGAAAACAATAACCGAAGGAAAAGTCACCTTTTTTTCAAGGACCAAAAACCGGTTATGGACCAAAGGTGAAGAGA
>JBAZCD010000442.1:0-3109 GCA_041671205.1 Pedobacter sp. | reverse complement strand
AAAAGAAAGATACCAGCGCAAGACCTCTCTAAAAGAACTCGGCGAAATTGGCCAGCAGAAATTGAAAGGTGCACGTGTTCTGGTCATAGGTGCCGGGGGTCTAGGCTGCCCTGCTTTGCTTTACCTTGCCGGTGCCGGAATTGGCAGAATCGGCATTGTGGATTTCGATCTTGTTTCGCTCAGCAATCTTCATCGTCAGATCTTGTTTTCTGTGAACGATATAGGACTTTCAAAAGCTTTGAGAGCTGGGGATATTCTTGGGCAGATCAATCCGGATATTGAGATCATCGTATTTAACGAAAAAATGAACACCGCCAATGCGCTGGAAATTCTTGCTGGCTTTGATATTATCCTTGACGGTACTGACAATTTCGCGAGCAGGTATATGATCAATGATGCTTGCGTGATTTTAAACAAAACACTGGTTTATGGCGCGATATCACGTTTTGAAGGACAATTATCCGTCTTCAATTCTCTCTCAAAAACTGAAACATCCATCAACTACCGCGACCTCTTCCCCCAGGCTCCATCAGATGGTGAAGTTTTAAATTGTGAAGATGCAGGTGTTATTGGCGTCCTTCCGGGAATCATCGGCACCATGATGGCCAATGAAACCATAAAACTGATTACAGGAATAGGTGAACCCTTGATTGGTAAACTGCTAACCTATAATTCTCTGAACAACAGCTTCTTTGAAATGGAATTATTGGTAAGGCCCGAAACAGGGAGAATGATTCCAAACGGTGCTGATGAATTTAAAGCTTATAATTATGACTGGTTCTGTTCTGTATCTTCAGATCATGAGCTCAGGCATGAGGATTTTGAGCAGATGCTGGACGACAGTAATATCCAGATCATTGATATCAGAGAATCTGGCGAGACATCACAAACCAGAGATTTTGATCATATTAATATTCCTTTTAGCCGCTTAAAGGAACAAATTCCGGATATTGATGCTGAAAAGATCGTCCTATTTTGTCAAAGCGGAAAACGAAGTGCAGTGGCTGCAGAAATCCTGAAAAAACATTATGGCCATTCAAAGAAAATATATAGCTTAAAAGATGGAATTGCCGGCTGGCAAAAAACTAAATAATTCCGGTATGTCTGAAAGAAAACAAAAAAACATATTCAACCGGGAGGCTATACCGGCATCATTCATTGCAGACAGCATCCGGAAACACAGTACTCAAACCGTTATCGGAGGGCACAGTATATTCCTTGGACAGGTAAGGGCAGATCAAACGGATAATGGAATAGTAAAGGCCCTTGATTTTACAGCATTTGAAGAGATGGCCCTTGAAAAAATGCATCTGATCAGGGAGGATATTTTCGCCAAATACCCATTAACCTGTATGCATGTGCATCACAGTTTGGGTGAAGTCACAGCCGGAGAAATCTGCTTATTTGTATTCACTTCATCGGCTCACCGTAAGGCGGCTATGGATGCCTGCGAAGAAACAGTTGAACGGCTGAAAGCTGAACTACCCGTTTGGGGAAAAGAGATTATGGAAGATGATTCTCATAAGTGGAAAATAAACAAATAAAATATGCAATCTGCAGCACTAACGCCCCAGGAGTATTTCGATTCCCTTCCGGAAGAAAGGAAGGAAGCGATGAATCTGCTAAGAAAAGTGATTCTGGATAATCTGCCGGAAGGATTCTCTGAAGAAATGAGCTATGGAATGATCGGATATGTGGTGCCGCATTCGCTATACCCTGCAGGATACCATTGCAACCCAAAATTGCCGCTCCCTTTCATGGGCCTGGCCTCACAGAAAAATTTTATTGCTTTTTACCATATGGGGCTTTATGCCGACAAAAAAATACTGGACTGGTTCCTGGAAGAATATCCCAAACATACACCTGGTAAAAAAGATATGGGTAAAAGCTGCCTGCGGTTTAAAAAAATGGATCAGATACCATATGAACTGATCGGGCAATTAGTGAAAAAGATGAGTGTTGAAGATTGGATTGAGATTTATGAAACTAACTTCAAGAAGAAAGTGCTAAGTAAGTTATAAGTTGTAGTTTATAAGTTTTAAGTTTCTTGTTGCCATGAATTTCCTAATTCACTGTAATTTAAGATGTTAGTTGCTTATTAATTCTCCATTTTCAACTCTCCATTCTCAACTATCTTAACGAGTCGCACCGGTCGAAAACTTCCATTATACATAGCCTGTTAACTATTGACAGGGATTTATGCACTGTAACATAGATGATGAGATT
The DNA here is from genome assembly GCA_041671205.1 of Pedobacter sp. Taxonomy (GTDB): domain Bacteria; phylum Bacteroidota; class Bacteroidia; order Sphingobacteriales; family Sphingobacteriaceae; genus Daejeonella. Next base: position 883 of record JBAZCD010000442.1, on the reverse strand, counting down.
TCTCAGTCGTGCCTCCTTCAAAATGACGGACGTTTTGTCTCCTATTCTCCGCTCCCAATTCTCAACTTTCTGTCATCCTGAACGCAGCGAAGGACCTATCTCAACTGTCAATTATCAATTGCATAACCACATTCTCACACATCTCATGCGTCAGCAATGCGTCGTGCATGCTGAATTGAGTTTTTTCTCCTGTTTCCATGGCCTGAAGGAAATCATTAATAATATTTTCAAAACCCCTTTTCGAGAGGGTTGATTCCCAGTCATTGATCCCGCTTGTGATCTCTTTCTTTTGGCGGTTGGTTTTCAGGTCCGTCAGATTAATAACAGTTTTCTTCTCTTCGGCGCTAAAGACTTCAGCTTTCTCTTCCAAAGTTCCCGAGTCACGGTTCATAATCCCGATCGCAATGGCACCATTCTCAGCGACCAGCTGAACCACGGCATGAAGCAGCAATCCCTCTTTTTTCATTCCCCGCACCAAAATTTCTTTCAACGGATAGGGAAAAAGATAGCGTATGGTATCGATCACATGAATAAAATCATCGAAAACGAAGGTTCTTATATCTCCCGGGAGTGAATGCCGGTTCTTTTGCAGAATAATCATGTTCGGGTTTGACAATTGCTTCAGTTCCCTATAAGCCGGAGCATATCTTCTGTTAAAGCCTACCATCAGGTTCAGTCCTTTGCTTTCTGCCAGATCTGCCAGTCTTTTGGAAGAACCATAATCATAAGTGATCGGCTTATCCACATAAACATGGATATTATGCAGGAGAAGCTGTTCTATGATGTACTCATGCGATTCGGTAGCCGTATGAACAAAAGCACCTTTGATTCCGCTTTTCAGAATAGATTCAAGGCTGGAATGAAGATTACAGAGCCTGTATTG
>JBAZCD010000441.1:0-3116 GCA_041671205.1 Pedobacter sp. | reverse complement strand
TTCATAATCCAGATATTATCTCCACCATCCTTGTCGCTGGTATAGGATATGAATTTTCCATTCGGACTAAATCGCGGCTGAACCTCTGATGCCATTCCGCCTGCAAGTATTGTAGCTTTACCCCCGGTAGCAGGTATTTTGTAAATATCTCCAAGCAGATCAAACACAATTTCCTGTCCGTCCGGACTAAGATCCAGATTCATCCATGTACCTTCATTGGTCTGAAAGGATAATGTTTTTGACGGCCCTGTTGGTTTTTCAACGTTCCATTTCGGACTTTGCTGAGCAAACAGCTGTGTTGTCAGCAGAATACTTAAAGTAACAAATAGAGATCTGTTCATGTAATTGATTAATTGAACCCGCAATTTAGCAAATATTCATAGTTTTGAGAGGCAACAAATTTCAAATAGGGATTTCCTGATTTTATTCCGGCAAAAAATCAAAACCTTAACCAGCAAGAATGACACTGCAATCGATCCTTTCTCAATACTGGGGTTTTTCAACATTCCGTCCCTTGCAGGAAGATATTATTCAGTCGGTTTTAGATGGTAAGGACACCCTTGCGCTGATGCCAACCGGAGGTGGTAAATCGCTTTGTTTTCAGGTTCCTGCATTACTGAACCCCGGCATTTGTATTGTGGTTTCACCCCTGATCGCATTGATGAAAGATCAGGTTGAAAATCTCAGGGAAAAGGGAATCAAGGCCATAGCGATTATCTCGGGTATGGGTAAGAGGGAAGTAGATATTGCATTGGATAATTGCATTTACGGGGATATCAAATTCCTGTATCTTTCACCCGAAAGGTTATTATCTGATCTGGTCAGAGAGCGCATCAGGCATATGAACGTTAATTTGATTGCCATTGATGAGGCGCACTGTATTTCTCAATGGGGCTATGATTTCAGACCTCCGTATTTACATCTTACCGAATTAAGGGAACTCCATCCGGCAATTCCTGTTCTGGCATTAACCGCAACAGCCACAGAGCGTGTAGCGGCAGATATACAGATTAAACTGAGTTTTAAAAACGCACAAGTATTCAGGAAGTCGTTTGAACGGGTAAATCTGAGCTATCTGGTCTATAATGAAGAAAATAAGATCAGAAAACTGATATCCATTGCAAAGAATGTTAAAGGTACCGGCATAGTATATGTCAGGAACAGACGTGAAACCCAGGAGGTCTCCAGGCAACTTAATATGGAAGGCATAAGGGCTGATTTTTATCATGCGGGACTGGATACTCCATTAAGGATGAAAAAACAGTCGGATTGGAAAAATTCTGAGGTCAGGGTAATGGTTGCAACAAATGCTTTTGGGATGGGGATAGATAAAGCCGATGTTCGTTTTGTTGTCCATCTGGATTTACCTGAAAGTTTGGAAGCCTATTATCAGGAAGCCGGAAGGGGCGGAAGAGATGAAAAGAAAGCCTATGCTGTTTTGCTTTATAATAATTCTGACAAGGCGCTGCTGACCAAAAGATTGGATCAGCATTACCCAACAATTGAAGAGATAAAGCAGATATACCACCATCTTGGGAATTATTATCAGCTTGCCTATGGCGCAGGAGAAGGGCTTTCTCTTGAATTTGACATGGCAGATTTTTGCAGCAGATTTAAGCTGGATCCGGTTAGAGCCATTCATGCTTTTAAATTTCTTGAACACGATGAATATATTGCATTGAGCGAAACTGTTTTTCTTCCCTCGAGAGTGCAGGTTTTATCAGGACATGAAGATCTGTACCGTTTTCAGGTTGAACAACCTGCTTATGATCATTTCATTAAAGTCTTATTGAGGTCTTATGGAGGTATTTTTGAACAGCTGGTTGGGATTAAAGAAAGTGATCTGGCAAAAAGGGTAGGTATCAGCAGACCGGAAGTGGTAAAAACACTCAGTAAATTACAGGCACTTCAAATTATCAATTATATAGAACAAACTGATAAGCCTCATCTCATCTTTATTAAACCAAGAGTCGATTCTCAGCATCTGCTAATTGACAGAAAATATCATACCGATCGTTATCAGATCCATAAATCTCAGGTTGAGGCTGTTCTTGCTTATGCAGAAAATCATAAATGCAGAAGTCAGCAGTTGCTCAATTATTTCAATGAAACTCATGCAAAGGTTTGCGGCGTGTGCGATGTTTGTATAGAAAATAAAAAACTCGCAAAGATCGAAAGCATATCAGATGAAATTATTAAAGAATTGCTGAACGAATTGAGCAAAAATCCTTTACACCTCAGTCAACTTGTAGAATCTATCAATACTGGCAGCGATAAAGAGAAGTTAAGCGTGATCAGGATGCTTCTGGATGCAGGTACGATCAAAGTAAATGGAGAGTTCTATTGTTTATAAAGCTGAGCTTGTCTTAAAATACTGATAATTATAACGTAAGCTCCACCTGCATCTCACTAGACCAAGGCATACATTCAGGCAGGATAATTAAACGGGGAGGTGAAAATTTTTAATTGTTAATTCATTTATATTGTAACATATTCATTTCCATTGGTGTCAAACAGCAAAAAAGAAAATGAAAAATCCCACACTGAAGCTGATAGGTATTCTTTCTTTAAGTGCCTTTTTATTATCCTCCTGTATTGGATTTGATTGTGTCAGCGGGTCTGGCAATCAGGTTACTTTGAACAGAAACATAGGCTCATTTACAAAGGTTGAAACCAGTGGGTCAGTAAAGATCGTGCTTAAACAGGATTCAACCAGTTATGTAAGAATTGTGGCTGATGACAATATTCAGGATAGGATTCAAACCACAATGCATGGAAACACGCTTTCAATTGATATGGATGGAAATTTTTGTGATGCCGGACCAATTACAATTTACCTTGGTTCCAGGGATTATGAAAAAATAGAAGCTTCAGGTTCGGTGGAGGTTTTGAGTGAAGGTAAATTGAATTTAAATGATTTGGAACTCGATCTTCAGGGTTCATGTAAGGTAATGCTCGACCTGAATGCTAAAACATTGAGAACATCTTCAAGCGGTGCTTCAGAGATACTGCTTAAGGGGCAGGCTGGTATGCATGATCTGGATATGACTGGTTCCAGTTCAGTTGAAGCACTGGATTTTGTGGTCGGAGAGTACCGGATCAATAGTACAGGTGCG
>JBAZCD010000440.1:0-3124 GCA_041671205.1 Pedobacter sp. | reverse complement strand
CTCTTATCAATGGTTGCGGCGGGGGATTTGCACAGGATAAGAAAGATACAGTACTGGTAGTTACCCGCGATACTCTGCACGATGAAAAAAGAAGTATTACAATTAAGATTGGTGAAGGTGATTCGAAAGACAGTACAATAAATGATTCAAAGCCGGCATCTAAATTCACTTTTCAGTTCATTGCGGCCCGCGTTGATCTTGGTTTAAGCACCTATACCGATAATGGCAGTTATACCTTATCACCGGCTAATGCATACCTGGAGCGTGAAACCTGGAAAAGCAGTAATTTTGGCTTTGAGTTTTTCCAGATGGGCTACCGTTTCAATAATTACTTTAAGATATACCTGGGTGCCGGACTGGATTGGAACCATATGCGTCTGAAGCAGAATATTACTTTTCAAAAGGATAAACCAACCTTGTCTTATGTAACTGAAACTGTTGATTATAAGAAAAACCGCTTCTCCAGTCAATACCTGCGAATTCCATTATCATTTCAATTACGTACAAATGATGATAAGAAAGGTGATAAACTGAATTTTGTCTTCGGACCTGAAATTGGATTTTTGTTAAATGGAAAAGTGAAGCAGGTAAGTGATGAAAATGGCAAGGACAAATTTAAAGATGATTATAATTTAAATCCATTCCGTTACGGAGCCTTTGCCAGGTTGGGATATGGAAGTACAGGAGTCTACGTTAAATATTATGGAAATGATGTCTTTGCAGAAGGACAGGGACCAAAAGACCTTAAAAATCTTTCCTTCGGACTGATGTTCGGATTCTAAATAATTCCAAAAGAATAATAGCCCCGTCCTTGTTGAATAATCAGCAGGCGGGGTTTTTTATTATATTTGGGTCTATGTCGCAGCCCTTTATTTCTCTTGAAAATGTAAGTAAACATTATTCTGCTGATACCGATGCAGGTGTTAGTGAAATTAACCTTTCGATAAAAAAGGGGGATTTTGTTGCCATAGTGGGTGAAAGTGGCAGTGGTAAAAGCACCCTGCTCAAGCTTATTTATGGTTTGCTTTCTCCGGATTCCGGGGAAGTGTTTTTCAAAGGAGAACATCTTGACGGACCGCATGAAAAATTGATTCCGGGACATGATTCGATGAAAATACTCAGCCAGGATTTTAATCTGAATCAGTACGCCAAAGTTTATGAGAACATTGAGAGCATGCTCTCTAATGAGGATTTGAAAGGTAAGAAACAGAAGTCGGCAGATATGATGAAACTGCTCGGGATTGATCAGCTTGCAAATAAAAAAATTGCGGAACTCAGCGGAGGGGAGCAGCAGCGGGTGGCATTAGCCAGAGCAATCATTACTGAACCTGAGGTATTGCTTCTGGATGAGCCATTCAGTCAGCTGGATGCCGTACTTAAAACACAGCTCCGGACTGACCTGAAACATTTATGTGAACAACTGGGCATCACCATCATTCTCGTTTCTCACGATCCTGTGGACGGACTCGCACTTGCGAATGAGATGGTCATTCTGAAGAATGGGAAGCTGATTGAATCGGGCAGGCCCGAAGATATTTATTCCGGACCTTCCCATATTTATTCCGCCAGATTATTGGGTAATGCATTTGTCATTCCTGCAAATGAAGCCAGGAGTTTGGGTATCAGGGCAAAAAAGGATAAGGTTATGATCTATCCTGAATGGGTTCAGCTCAAAAGCAGCTGGACCAGTAAAAGTTACAGGATAAAGGAGATTTTTTTTAAAGGATTTTATGAAGACCTTTTACTGGAAAGAAATGAGATTGAATTGATGGTTATCAATCAGAAACCAGGAGTTTATAAGAAAGGAGATAAGGTTCAGGTGCAGATAAGGCGTTACCTCGAATTTTAGAAAGGCTGACAGGGTTCCAAACCCTGTCAGCCTTTTGTATTAAATATTCTTTGCCAACCAATCTCCAACTTCAGTGGTTTTGTAAGCTTTGTTTTTACCCGCAATATCCTCGGTTACTATTCCTTCAGCGAGTGATTTATTTACGACTTCCCTGATCAGTTCTGCCTCTTTCTTCAATCCGAACGCATCTTCGAACATCATTGCAGCAGATAGAACGGTGGCCAATGGATTGGCAATGTCTTTTCCTGTAGCCTGAGGATAGGATCCATGTATTGGCTCAAATAAAGAGGTATGGAGCCCGATCGAGGCAGAAGGCATCAATCCCATTGATCCTGAAATTACCGAGGCCTCATCCGTTAAAATGTCGCCGAACAAGTTTTCAGTGATCATCACATCATATGAACTTGGCCATTGCACCAGGCGCATTGCCACCGCATCAACAAATTCATAGCTTACTGTAACTTCCGGATAATCTTTTTCCATATCCTGTACGGTTTCTCTCCAAAGCCTGGAGCTTTCCAGCACATTTGCCTTGTCAACACAGCACAATTTTTTACTTCGGGTCATCGCCATTTCAAAACCCAGTTTTGCCAGGCGTATGATCTCGTCGCGGGTATAGGTACAGGTGTCAAATGCAGTATTGCCATTGTCTTTCCGGCCTCTTTCTCCAAAATAAATGCCACCGGTCAGTTCGCGGAGGATGATCAGATCGGTACCCTCAATACGCTCTCTCTTCAAGGGGGAATTATCTATTAATGAAGGAAAGGTAAAGGTAGGGCGAACGTTTGCGAATAAACCCAGTTTCTTACGCATCTTCAGCAATCCCTGCTCAGGGCGAACCGGAGCTTTCGGGTCATTATCATACTTTGGATCACCGATCGCACCGAATAATATCGCATCGGCAGCCATACATACTTCATGAGTTGAATCAGGATAAGGCTCACCAACAGCATCAATTGCACAGGCACCGGTTAATGCCGATGTCCAGTTAATCTCATGATTGAATTTTGTTGCTATGGCATTACAAACTTTTACTGCCTGATCAATTACTTCGGGGCCTATTCCATCTCCTGCTAAAAGGGCGATATTTAATTTCATTTTTTTTTTGAGTTATACGTTTTGAGTTATACGTTTTAAGTTATAAGTTAAAAGTTATAGGTTTTAAGTATGGCGAAATACATGCTAAAAAAACTATACCTTCTAATAACTAAATAATATTAAGCATTTTCTGCGTCGATTTAATGGCGCAAACCGTCTGGTCTGAATCGAGTCCCC
>JBAZCD010000439.1:0-3133 GCA_041671205.1 Pedobacter sp. | reverse complement strand
CCCATTCAGCGGAGAGTTAGGGATTCGAACCCCAGGACCCTGTAACAGGTCAACAGTTTTCAAGACTGCCGCAATCGACCACTCTGCCAACTCTCCGGCGCAAAAGTACAAAACCGTGCTTAATCTGCAAACAAAAATTAGCTTTTTTGAATTAATAAGTATAACTCACAGTAAGTGAGTACGAAAGAGTGAAAAATTAGCCTTTAGTCGGGCTTTTTTTCAAGTTTTTCTTCAACCGGAAGGTTTTTAAAACTGTTATAAACCGGCTTGATGATTTTAATACTGCGTTTAGACAGATCAATACTCGCATTCAATTCGAAGCCAATAAGTATGATCAGGGAGTTAAGATACAGCCAGATCATCAGCACAATGAGTGTGCCTATAGAGCCATATAGTTTGTTGTAATTTCCGAAATTATTGATATAAAAAGAAAAACCCCAGAAGGTTAAGATTGCCAGAATAGTGGCCATCCACGATCCTGCACTAAAAAACTTCCATTTTTTGGAATGTGCTGGTCCGTAACGATACAAAATTGCAATAGTAACAAAATAGACAAGGATCAGAATAACCCACCGGGCAAGGTTTATTATGTAAAGCCAGAAAGAATCCTTAAATCCTAATTCAGATTTTAAAAAGTCAAAAATGTACTCCCCGATAGTCATGACCACTAATCCGAAGATCAGTGCAAATGCGATAAGGACAGTGAGATAGAGTGCAACCAGTCGTTGTCTTAACCAGGATCTGGTCTCAATAATTAGTGAAGATTTATTGAATGCCTCCATCAGATTATGTACTCCATTTGTTGAGAATATCAGTGCAAAGGCAAAACCGAATGAAAGGAGTTTAGAATTCTGATTACTCACGATATCCAGCAGTGTTAATTTAACTGCATCATACGCTTCAACAGGCAGTACCAGTGCGATCAGACTCATCAACTGATCCTGAAAATTATCTATTGGTACATAAGGTATTAGTGTAAACAGAAAGAGGATAGCCGGAAAAATAGCCAGCATAAAACTATAGGCCAGTGATGATGCTTTATTGATGAGTTCGTCTTTTCCGATTTCCTGAAAAAAGAATGAGGCAACCGTATAAAGTGGCAGGGGACTAAATCCGGGCAGAACCATGGTCTTCGTCCACTCTATGAGCAAAAAATACGGTTTGAACCTTAAAAAAAATTGATGAAGCCAGTTCATTTAATAAACTTAATCAAAATAAATGCTCAGTTTCTCAAGAAACTCATCTGAAGGCAAACAGGCTTTTTTCTTTTCCTGATCTATAAAAACAAGTGTGGTTTCACCCATATTGATCAGGTCATCACTTTCATTATATAATTCATACCTGAAATGTATCCTAAGAGAAGGCATTTTATCAATAAAAACCTTTACAGTTATCTCTTCATCGTATAAAGCAGGTAGTATATACTTACATTTTAGGTCAGTAACAGGCATGATTATGCCCGATTCTTCCATTGATTTATAAGTCAAACCCAAACTTCTGAGCATTTCTACCCGTCCAACCTCATAGAATTCGGCGTAATTACCATAATACATATAGCCCATCTGATCTGTATCAGCATAACGTACACGGATTTTTGTAGTATGACTAAACATTATTTTTTAATATTTCGTTCATTAAGTGCCTGCTGAAATTTCTTTGCATTGATCAGGTGCTGTGAAAGGGTAGAGGCATAATTATGATATCCTGAAAAATCTTCCTTGGCACACATATAGATATAATCATGTTTTTCATAATTCAACACAGCATCAATGGCATTAATACTTGGCATAGAGATCGGTCCGGGAGGTAGACCGGTGTTTAAATAGGTGTTATATGGTGAATTTATCCTCAAATGTTTGTTAAGTACCCTTCTGATCGTAAAATCATTCGCAGCAAAAATAACGGTAGGGTCAGCCTCAAGTTTCATTCCTTTTAATAACCTGTTCATGTATAATCCGGCAATTCGCGGCATTTCTTTATCATTAAGTGCCTCCCCATCAACGATAGAAGCCAGAATGCTAACCTCAATCGGACTAAGTTTTATTGCTGCTGCCCTGGCCTTTCTGTCAGCGTTCCAAAATTTAACATACTCATCATGCATCCGCAGGAAGAATTTCTCTGCATCCGAATTCCAGTAAATTTCATATGAATTCGGGATGAACATGGTGTAAATATTTTCGGTGCTGAAACCATATTTTTCTACGAAAGCTGCTGAGTCAAGTAACCGGGAGATTGATGCCGAGTCACTTTCAATTTTTTTTGAAACCATGCCTGCAAGTGTGTGCTTAAGCCTCACATTTTGAAAAGAGATTTTTACAGGTTCCTGATTGCCGGCTTTCAGCATATTGATCAGTGCACGGTTACCCACTCCTTCGGTTAATCGATACCTTCCGGCTTTAACCTTACCTGTATAGTCCATATTTTGTGCTGCATTCAAAAAAGAGAGAGTGTCTTTTACCATTTTCTCTGTTTTGATCGTGGAATAAACGTCTTTAAATTCAGAACAGGTAGGAATAAAGAGATAATACTGATTAGCAGTGACATTGGGTTTAAAATATTTGAGGTAATAGTTCAGGCCGGATCCGGCAAGTATTAAAATTAAAAGAGCAAGCATTGCGAAAAATACCTTCGCCTTAAAACTCAGCTTGTTTGATTTCTTTGCTACCATTCTATATTACTATCTGATTTTTAATAACTCAATTTTCTCCATGCCAGTATTCCACCAGCAAGATTTCTGACATTCGTAAATCCATTGATCACTAATGCCCTTCTTGCTGTTTCACTCCGAAGGCCATGCCGGCAAACCACAATAACCTCTTTATCTTTTAAATGATCGAGTTCTACTGTATTTTTTAATAAAGGACCCAAAGGTATATTCTGTCCGCCAAGATTAAAAGTTTGAAATTCCAGCTGTTCCCTTACATCAATGATATGAAAAGAGACCGGCTCAATATTTCGCCTTTTAAATTCGGCAGCGCTGATATCAGTTAACTTAATTTCCGCCACTAAGAATTACATCAATTGGTGTGCCGATACTAACTTTATTCAGGGTATCACTGATGGCTGGGAATTGCTTGATGACCTTGGCATTTATTGTATCTGCAATACCTTCAAAACCAACCTTTCCTAAAGT
>JBAZCD010000438.1:0-3135 GCA_041671205.1 Pedobacter sp. | reverse complement strand
CAGTCAGTCTCTGATCGGTGCAATTGACCATATCAAGCCCGGGTTTGCCATAGAAAACTGGACTATTGACAGGCTGGGCAGACTCTGCTTATTGATGCATCTGGATCCTTCTGATCAGGATAAATATTTTAAAACCATCGAAAATCTTTTCCTTGCTGCCGAAGTTTCTGAACTGGTTGCCCTTTATTCATCCCTTCCGGTGCTGGCCTGGCCTGAGCTTTGGAAAATGAGATGTGCTGAGGGAGTTCGCAGCAATATCGGACTTGTGCTCGAAGCGATCATGTATCATAACCCATATCCTGAGAAATATCTTGATGAAAAAGCATGGAATCAATTGATTCTAAAAGCATTTTTTACAAGTAAGGATATGATTCAGATTCCGGGTATCGACCATCGTGCAAACGCCGAACTGGCATTGACGCTTACAGACTATGCACATGAAAGATGGGCGGCTAAACGAAAGATAAATCCGTTTTTATGGCGTTTTACAAGTAAATTTTTAGATGCTGATTTGCTGGACGATCTAAAGAAAGTTCTTTTTGAGGGTAGTTTGAGAGAAAAGCAGGCTGCAGCATTAACACTGGTTCAGTCAGGTTCTGAATCTGCGCTTGACTTGTTAAAAAGTTATCCTGAACTTTTGCATGCCATTCAAAAAAATGAATTGGACTGGGCTAACCTGGCATCGGATGCAGAAAATAGCAGTAATTAATTTAAAATAAAAGGAACATGTGTTGCAGCCATTCATTTGAAGACCGGAGGCCTCAGAGGCCGTCTGAGGTTATGGATCTTGAGATCATTAAAGGTATGAAATTTTTTGATCCTCATGTTCACATGAGCTCGAGGACTACTGATGATTATCAGGCTATGGCCGATGCGGGAGTTGTTGCTCTGATCGAGCCAGCATTCTGGCTGGGCCAGCCGCGAACTGGTATTGATAGTTTCAGAGATTATTACAGCAGCCTGGTTGGCTGGGAGAGATTCCGTTCTTCGCAGTTTGGGATCAAGCATTACTGTACCATCGGACTGAACTCAAGGGAAGCCAATAATGAGAAGCTTGCTGCTGAAGTGATGGAAATACTGCCTTTGTTTATCTACAAGGAAGGGGTAGTTGGAATTGGTGAGATTGGCTTTGATGATCAGACTGCCGCAGAAGATAAGTATTACCGTCTTCAGCTGGAACTTGCCAAGGAAGCGGGGCTGCCGGTACAGGTTCATACTCCTCACAGAGATAAGAAAAGAGGAACACAGCGCAGCATGGATATTGCCATAGAGCACGGTATCGATCCATATATGGTCATTATTGATCACAATAATGAAGAAACGGTAAAAGAAGTACTTGACCGTGGTTTCTGGGCAGCTTTTACAATTTATCCCTTTACCAAAATGGGCAATGAGCGAATGGTGGAGCTGGCTAAACAATATGGCCCGGAGCGAATCATGATCAACTCTGCAGCCGATTGGGGAATCAGTGATCCGCTGGCTATTCCTAAGACAGCAGCATTAATGAAATTGCGTGGTATAAGCGATGAGGATATCCGTATGATCACTTATTCGAATGCGATCACTGCATTTGCGCAGAGCGGGCAGATAGATGAGAATGACTTTATAAGTCCGCAATCTATTGATCAGACAGAAAAATTTGAAGGGAATACCGTACTGCGGGGTGGGCAACAGCCAAGGACGGATAAATCGTCTATGATAATCAGTTAGTCGTTTGAAAAATCCCGTAGTCTATCTGCGCCTGATGAGGCCTGCCAATATCGTTACTTCGGTTGCTGATGTTCTGGCAGGGATGGCCATATCAGGATATTTTCTGGCAGATAATCAGGATTTTGTTCCTGTACTTTTGCTCTGTTTGTCAACAATAGGTTTGTATGGAGGCGGGATAGTCTTTAATGATGTTTTTGACGCTGAGCTTGATAAGATTGAAAGGCCTGAACGGGCAATACCCAGTGGAGCGGTAAGTATACAGGAGGCAATTGTGCTTGGGCTTATTCTCTTTGTTCTTGGGCTTTCGGCTGCTTTTGCCTTCTCAATATGGTCAGGAATGATTGCATTTCTGATCCTTGTTTTTGCACTGATCTATGATAAGTTTGGGAAACATCATCCCTTTTTGGGGCCATTAAATATGGGGATTTGCCGCGGACTGAATCTTCTGCTTGGGATCAGTATTATTGATTTATCACTTCACAGCAAGTATTTTTTAGGTTTAATACCCCTGGTCTATATTTTTTCTATCACCATGATTAGTCAGGGCGAGGTACACGGTTCGAACAGAAAGAAACTTTATACAGGTGCTTTCCTTTACCTGACCGTGATTGGTTTTATCCTGTATTCTTCCTATTTGCAGCATCAAATGCTCATTTCCCTGATATTACTGATCCCTTTTGCATGGATGATTTTTAAACCACTATTTAAAGCTATTCAGGATCCGGTTGGAAAGAATATTGGAAAGGCTGTTAAGGCGGGTGTAATCTCCCTTATCCTGATGGATGCTGCCTGGGCTGCGGCTTTTGGCCAGGTATATTTCGCTCTGATTATTGCTTCGCTATTGCCTTTGTCTTTGTGGCTGGCAAAACGTTTTGCTGTTACTTAATTGAAAACTATCTTTATCATCTAAAACTTAGCCCCTTCAGCTTGTTTGAGCATTTGAAGGGAGCAATAAATCATATGGAATACCTTCAGCAGTCTTTTACCGTCAAGTTCGAATACAATGTATATTTTACATCAGGTCTTTTTAATCAGGCCAATCCGCTGTTCAATGATTATTTGAAAGAACGTGAGTCAGGAAATATCACCCGGAAAATACTTTTTATAATTGATCAGGGAGTTATTGAGGCTGGAAATGATATAGTTAAGGCCCTGAAGGAATATTTTGAGGTTCATGATGCAGTACAGCTTGTCCCCGAAATTCTGCTTGTTCCCGGAGGAGAAATTGTAAAGAATGATACCCGGTATTTTGACCGGATTCTGGAAGCTGTTAATAGGTATCGTATCGACCGGCACTCCTATATTGCAGCTATCGGTGGTGGATCAGTATTGGACCTCGTAGGTTATGCTGCGGCAGTTTCGCACCGCGGGATCAGGCATATCCGGATCCCGACAACGGTATTATCTCAGAATGATTCAGGTATT
>JBAZCD010000437.1:0-3147 GCA_041671205.1 Pedobacter sp. | reverse complement strand
CAGTGCAGTTACCAGCATGGAGGTAAACACAGTTAGAAATACCCCGAACGACAAAAAGTAATACTGATTCTTAAGTTCGGCAACCTGTACTACAACAGATACAGATGCTGAAACACTGAATTTGAATTATGGTACTGATTCATTTGGAAATAGCTGAAATTACATCAAATCCGCATTATGCAACCTGGTCGCCTATTGATCATCCGAAACCTCAATTTCATTTGCCCCAATATTTTGGAACATTAAAATTTCAACAAAGTTAAATAATTTAATAATAAAGAAAATATATTTAAAAATAATAGCAGTAAACCGGTTTGTAATTTGAAAGGCATATCCTGAATACATGAGAACTACAATTTTATTCACCCTCTTTATAGTCCTTAATTTTGGGGCAAACGCACAATCAATTAAAGGAAAAACCTACAACCTTGTGGTAGGTACCTATACTAATAAAGAAAACACGAACGGCATTCAGATTTATAGTTTTGATACCAAAACAGGTCAGTCAGGCTTTCGTTCAAAAATAGCTGGCATCAAAAATCCATCCTACCTGGCTATCAGTAAGGACAGAAAAAATGTATACTCAGTTAGTGAAGTTGGAGCGGGAAATGGCACAATTCAGGCATTTTCCTTTAATGCAAAAACAGGTGAACTTCAGTTCCTGAACAGTGTTAGTTCAGGAGGAGACGGACCGTGCTATGTATCTGTTGATGATAAGAAAAAAAATGTATTTGCCGGCAATTATGATTCAGGAAGCTTAGCGGCTATACGTGTCGAAAACAATGGCTCGTTAAACCCTGAAATACAAACTATACAACACGAGGTAAACAGTAAAAATTTTCCATCACAGGATAGGCCGCATGTTCATGGGGTAGTTTTAACTCCAGACAATCGCTATTTGCTTGTTCCCGACCTGGGTACAGACCGGGTGAACATTTACGGCCTGAATCATGGCTCATCTCAGATATTATTACCTGCTGAAATCCCTTATGTAAGTGTAACCAGGGGAGGAGGCCCCAGGCACCTAACCTTTCACCCAAACGGAAAGTTTGCTTATCTTATTTTGGAGATGGGGGCTGCAATTGTCGGGTTTGATTATAAAGACGGGAAGCTGGAAACTAAACAGACTATATCCATGCTTTCACCAGGATTTAAAGGAAATGTTGAAGCTGCTGATATCCATGTCTCGCCTGACGGAAAATTTTTATATGGATCAAATCGGGCTGATGCAAATGATATCGTTATATATTCCATAGCTAAAAATGGAATTTTGACTTATGAGGGTCGTCAATCTTCATTGATTAAAACACCCCGGAACTTCGCAATAGATCCCAGCGGAAATTTTTTACTGGTCGCCAATCTGGGCAGCAACGATATAATTATATTTAAACGGGATAAGAAATCAGGTTTAATTACTCCAACCGGGCAGAAGATATCAGTTGACAAGCCCTCCTGTTTAAAATTTGTTGCAATGGATTAAATATTCGGACCTCACAGCCTTTAAAAAGCAATTATATTCTAATGAAACCTGCATGAGCTTACCGCTCCCATAACGACATGAATATAAGCTCATGCAAGCTTCATAGCCTTTAAAAAACAATTATATTCTAATGAAAATCCGGGAAAATATTCCTTAATTCACAGATCATCAATAGATTTATAAGAAGAATTATTAAAATGAATAGAAAAAAATTTTTAACATCAGCCTCTGTATTGGCAATTGCCTCTCTTCAGGGAAGCTCCCTGCTTACTGCATCCATTCGGAAAACTTCAAAAGTACTGCCAATTGTAGATACCCATCAGCATCTGGCAGATACTGACCGGTTTAAAGAGAACTGGACTAGTCCACCTATTCCCGGAAATTATAGTATGCGCGCATATCTCGAGGCAACCAAAGGGCTGAATTTTGTAAAAGCGGTGTATATGGAAGTGGCTGTACCACCCGCAAGACGCCGCGAAGAAGCCCTTTATGCCATCGAACTCTGCAAAGACAAGTCAAATCCGACTGTGGGAGCCGTAATTGCCGGAGACCTGAGCAGTCCGGACTTTGAAAATTATATTGCTGAGTTTAAGGATTCACCCTATATCAAAGGTATAAGAGCCGGCTTCCGCTCAACAGATCAAATGATGAGTGAGCAGGTCCTTAAAAATGTACGCCTGTTAGGCAGGATGAATATGAGTCTTGACTTCAGCATTATGCCGGCATGGTACCAGGGAATCAGTAAATTAATAAAAGCCTGTCCGGATACCCGCTTCCTGGTTAATCACTGCGGGAATGTAGACCCCAGGGCATTTCTGGACCCTTCACAATATACCGGTAAACCGGAGCATGACCGTGATCAATGGATTGCAGACTTTAAGGAGATAGCTTCCTCAAAAAATGTGGTATTAAAAATATCCGGAATCGTAACCCGCTCAAGCGGCTATCCTTTAACTGCCGAAAACCTTGGGCCTGCGCTCAATCAGTGTCTCGATATTTTCGGTCCCGATCGGGTTATGTTCGCCAGCGACTGGCCGTGGTGCCTGAAAAGCATGAGAATTGAACCATGGGTAAATATTTTAAAAGAAGTTGTAAAAAACAGACCTTATCGGGAACAAAAGAAATTGTTTCACGATAATGCGATCAAATTCTATACTATTTAAGAAGATTTAATAATTACTCCCCTTCTATGCCTGTATCATCCGCCAGAAAGCAAAGCATAAAAAATTCAGCCCTTTGCATTCTGTTAGTTACCAGTATTTTAATTTCCTGTAATAATGAACAAAGTAATGGAGAGTGGGGGGTCTATGCCGGCGGGAAAGAGCGTATGGGCTATTCTCCGCTCGAACAGATCGATACATCGAATGTAAAGGATCTGCAGGTGGCCTGGGTCTATCATACCAAAGACGCTGATAAATCAAGTCAGATCCAAACCAATCCATTAATCATTGATGGTGTTTTATACGGCACCTCCCCTCAGTTGAAGCTATTTGCAGCTGATGCTGCAACAGGTAAAGAAAAATGGGTCTTTGATCCGGCGCCAAGCATGCTTACAGACAACGCCGGAAAGCAAAGTTATGGTCTTAATGTTTGCCGCGGAATTGCTATTCATAAAGGAAAAAACAATGAACACCGGATTTTT
The DNA here is from genome assembly GCA_041671205.1 of Pedobacter sp. Lineage (GTDB taxonomy): Bacteria > Bacteroidota > Bacteroidia > Sphingobacteriales > Sphingobacteriaceae > Daejeonella. The sequence continues at coordinate 25 of JBAZCD010000437.1, read as the reverse complement.
TATACCGCAGGATCATCCCTCTACT
>JBAZCD010000436.1:0-3147 GCA_041671205.1 Pedobacter sp. | reverse complement strand
CTTAGCAATCCTAAAGAGCTCATCACAAGGCTTCAGCCACTTTTTGAAGCTTACCGAAAAATGTATGCAGAATACTACAATACCTGTAAGCATCCAAACTCGCCGGCCATACGCGACTCAAACCCTGTAATTATACTGTATCCGGGAGTCGGACTATTCTCTTTCTCCAAAGACAAACAGACAGCAAGGGTTGCCGCAGAATTTTATACTAATGCGATTAACGTAATGCGCGGAGCAGAGGCGATTTCTGAATACACTTCACTTCCACGACAGGAAGCATTCAATATCGAATACTGGCTGCTCGAAGAAGCAAAACTTCAACGGATGCCAAAGCCAAAATCATTAAGTGGCAAAATGGGATTGGTTACCGGAAGTGCGGGCGGCATCGGAAAAGCGATTTCGAAAAAATTTGTAGAAGAGGGTGCAGTGGTCATTCTTAATGACCTGGATCAGGGTCGTCTGGAAAGTGCCGGAACTCAGTTCCTGAAAGAATTTGGCCGCGACAGTTATACTACTGTTCAACTCAATGTTACTGAAGATAGCGAAATAAAAAATGCTTTTGCACAGGCCGCTCTGAACTTCGGCGGAATAGATATCGTGGTCAATTGTGCCGGTTTATCCATTTCAAAACCAATAGAAGAACATACCGATAAGGACTGGGATCTGCTTTATGATGTGCTGGTGAAGGGTCAGTTCAAGATTACTCAGGAAGCTGTAAATACAATGAGAAAGCAGGATATGGGCGGTGATATTCTCAATATTGTGAGTAAAAATGCATTGGTTTCAGGCCCGAATAATGCCGGCTATGGCTCTGCAAAAGCAGCTCAATTACACCTTAGTCGTTTGAATGCCGCAGAACTTGGTCCGGATAAGATTCGCGTCAATGTGGTTAACCCAGATGCGGTGATCGCCGACAGTAAAATCTGGGAAGGTGCATGGGCAGAGGGTAGGGCAAAAGCTTATGGTGTTACGGTGGCAGAACTCCCTGCATTTTATGCCAAACGTACCCTGCTGAATGAAACCATTATACCCGAAGATATTGCCAACGCATGTTACGCTTTTGTAGGAGGTTTGTTAAGCAAATCAACTGGAAATGTTTTGAATGTTGATGGTGGTGTGGCGATGGCTTTTGTGAGATAAGCACATTAATAAATAGAAATTATGAAGCTTGACGACCCTATAATTGCTCAGCACAATCAAAAATTAGCAAAAATTCACAAATCAAAATTTGAATTTTTACAAACACAAATTATTGATAGTGAGTATATTATATCGAAATTAATCGACTTCCAGATCGCAATTCCCAGCTGGGCTTTGGGAAATGGCGGTACCCGCTTCGGAAGATTTGCCGGAGGTGGTGAACCCAGAAATCTGGAAGAAAAGATAGAAGATGTAGGTTTGATGCATAAACTCAACCGATCAGGAAATGCGATTTCACTGCATATTCCATGGGATATTCCTGAAGATTATCAGGCAATCCGGGATCTGGCAAAAGAACATGAATTGCGCTTTGATGCGATGAATTCCAATACCTTTCAGGATCAAAAGGGACAAGAGAAAAGTTATAAATATGGTTCTCTTCAGCATGTGGATCCGGCTGTGAGAAAGCAAGCTATCGACCATAATATTGAGGTGATCAAACATGGTATCGAGCTGGGCTCAAAATCATTAACCGTTTGGCTCGCCGATGGATCCTGCTTCCCGGGACAGCTAAATTTCAGAACTGCATTTCAAAATACATTGGAGAGTTTGAAGGAAATTTATGCTGCATTGCCACCCGACTGGAAAATGTTTGTGGAATACAAGGCCTATGAGCCTAATTTCTATTCAACTACTGTTGGAGATTGGGGGCAATCATTATTATATGCCAGTAAATTAGGGCCAAAAGCTTATACACTTGTTGATTTGGGTCATCACTTACCTAATGCGAATATTGAGCAGATCGTTTCCCTGCTATTAATGGAAGGAAAACTGGGAGGCTTTCATTTTAACGATTCAAAATATGGGGATGATGACTTAACTGCCGGCAGTATCAAGCCCTATCAGTTATTTCTGATCTTCAATGAACTGATTGAGGGTATGGATGATCGTAAAATGAACCATGCCGCAGATCTGGGCTGGATGATTGATGCATCGCATAATATTAAAGATCCGCTCGAAGATCTTTTGCAATCTGTTGAGGCGATTATGATTGCCTATACTCAGGCACTACTCGTAGATCGGAAAGCACTCAGAGAAGCACAGTTGAAAAACGATGTAGCCCATGCGCAGGAAATTTTACAGGATAGTTTCCGTACAGATGTAAGGCCACTGGTCGCTGAAGCACGCCTGCGTTCAGGAGGAGCATTAGACCCGATCGGATTATTCCGCGAGCTGAATGTTCGTGCAGAATTAATCAGGGAAAGGGGTTGGGAGACTGCTGCTACAGGATTATAATATAAATCGAATCAGGAAAATATGCATATGCAGCTACCGGTAATTGCCGTATTTGATATCGGGAAAACGAACAAAAAACTGCTCCTCTTTGATGAGCAGCTTAAGATCGTTTTTGAACATGCTGATCAGTTTGCTGAAACCAAAGATGAAGATGGATTTCCCTGTGACGATCTGGAGAAACTGAATAATTTTGTGTTTGAATCACTTCGCACAGTTCTTTCTAAATCCCAATTTGATCTCAAAGGACTAAATTTCACTGCCTATGGCGCCAGTTTCGTCTACATTGACGAATCCGGAAAGCCACTCAGCCCATTATACAATTACCTGAAGCCTTATCCGGAAGAGCTGCTGGAGCAATTTTATTCTTCCTATGGGGGCAAGACCGAATTCGCAAAAGAAACCGCATCGCCGGTTCTTGGAAGCCTGAATTCAGGTATGCAGCTCTATCGCATCAAATACGAGCGCCATGATTTATTGGACCAGATCAAATACGCCTTACATTTACCTCAATATCTGAGTTTCCTGATCAGCGGAAAATACTATTCCGACATTACAAGCATCGGTTGCCACACCAATCTCTGGGATTTTCGCAAAAATAACTATCACCAATGGCTTGATAATGAGGACTTGATGGATAAACTCGCGCCCATTTTACCTTCAGATTTAGTAATAAAAACAAATTTTGAAGGGCATAGTTTTGATGTGGGTATC
>JBAZCD010000435.1:0-3157 GCA_041671205.1 Pedobacter sp. | reverse complement strand
GTTCAGTTTTTGCAGCTAATTATAAATACGCTACCTTTCCTTCTATTGCCTTGGGCTGGATGATTTCTGATGAGCCATTTTTGAAGGCAGCTGGGTTCATTGATATGTTGAAAATAAGGGTATCATATGGATCTATAGGGAACCAGGCAATTGCTCCTTATAATTCACTTAGCCTCTCAGGATTACAGCGATATGTTTTTGGAGATGGAGGCCCGAGTTCTCTCGGAGTGGTCAAGTCTACTCTTGGAAATGATAATTTGAAATGGGAATCCACTTATACAACTAATACGGCAATGGATTTTTCTCTATTTAAACAGCGCATAAGTGGAACTATAGAAGTTTATAATAGTAATACAAAAGACTTATTAGTTTCGCGATCTATTCCTGTCATGACCGGCTACACAACTATTTTGACAAATATAGGGGTAGTCAATAATAAAGGACTAGAACTTTCACTAAACTGGATTAACATCCAAAGAAATAAATTCCAGTGGAATAGTTCCGCGACTTATTTCCATAATAAGAATGAAATTGTTCACTTATTTGAAACTGATCTTGACCTAGATGGTAAGGAAGATGATGTCGTGGCTAACAGATGGTTTATAGGTCATCCTATAAATTCTTATTATGACTACGTTTTCGACGGGATTTATCAGGAAGGTGATACTGATATCCCTCCTGGCTCTCAACCAGGCTGGGTTCGGGTTAAAGATCTCACTGGAGAAGGAACTAGAAACGCTGACGACCGGACGATTCTTGGTTCAGGAAAGAATCCTAAAGATGAATTTAGTATCAGGAATAATTTCAGTTATGGTAATTTGTCCCTGTCTGTATTTTTGAGTGGTATGCTGGGATGGGATGCAATGTTTAATCTTATAAACCCACTTGTACCTGGAAGAGCCCTTAATCAGGTAGATGAAGGGTGGTGGACTGCTGAAAACAAATCTAATACGCGACCAACATTACTTTATAACAATCCTCTTCTTACTAATTGGTATGTTAGTAGAAATTTTGTTCGAATAAAGGACGCTTCGATTGCCTATGACTTTGATAAAACGACCTTGGATAGATTTAAATTGTCAAGCTTCCGGCTTTATCTGAGTGTTAAAAATCTATATACTTTTACAAAATTTCCGGGATCTGATCCAGAAAGTGGTGGCGACTATTCGTCAGAGCAAGGTAGTACCAACTTATTTCCAATGCCGCGTACATTTACATTAGGATTTAATATAGGTTTTTAAATCATTATTGTATCAATTAGTTTTATAATTAAATTTAATATAAAATATTATGAAAACTCTAAGAATAAATTTGTATCAAAAAATAATTAGATGGTTGTTATTGCCATCAATTGCATTCTGTTTGTATTCATGCAGTGAAGATTTACTTACCGAAACGCCGAAATCATCTCTAAACGCCGATATTGTACTTAAAACAAAACAAGGTTTCGAGAACTATCTCATTGGTTTAATATATGAGCTTAGTCTGGAAGTTAATGGTGATTTCACTTGGCATGCCGTAAATATTGTGGGTACTGATTTAGGAGATGATTCCGGAACAGAATATTCTACTTATGCTAACTGGGTATCGTACCTTACTCCCATAAATTCGGAAGTTGTATTCGAATGGAATTGGGCTTATTCTAATGTGATTCCTCAGGCTAATACGATAATTGTTTACGCCAACAAACCTGAGGCGGCAAATATTTGGGCAACTGCTACTGAAAGAAATGCTGTAATTGCTGAAGCCCGCTTCTGCAGGGGGTATACTTATAATATTCTGGCTAACTTGTACGGTGGTGTTCCAATTGTAGATACTATAATAGCAGAACCTAAGTTTGATTATACAAGAGCCACCCGGCAGGAAGTGTTAGAGTTTGTTAAGGCTGACCTGGAGTTTGCCTCACGGTGGTTGCCAACTTCGGTTGTTAAAGCCAAGGAGGGGCGAATTGTTAAAGCAGCGGCTGATCATTTGCTAAGCGAAGTATGTATAAGCCTGGGGGAATATGACAATGCTATTACCGCAGCGTCTAATGTTATTAATTCAGGTTTATACCAACTTATGACAGAACGTTTTGGTAGTCAAAAAACAAAGGCAGGTGATGTATTCTCAGATTTATTTCGTACCAACAATTATAATAGAAGTTCCGGTAATTTAGAATCAATTTGGGTATATCAAGTCGAAAGCTACACCGATGGTGGTGGAAACAATAGCTGGCTTCATAATTGGGGACCCTTTTTGGTCCATGTGAAAAGTCCCGATGGATATTTAAATGTCGTTACGAACAGCATGGGTCGAGGAGTAGGTCGTGTTCGCCCATCATGGTATTTGTCAAATACTATATGGAAAGATGATTGGAATGACATGCGCACTTCTCCATTCAACTGGCGGCGTGTATTTTATTACAATAATCCTGCTTCAGCGTTTTTTGGTCAAGTTATTGAACCAAAAACCACGTATGAAGATACCTCTAGGAGTATATACCCCTATACTCGTAAGATTGAAGGAATGCCTAGGAATGGTAATATTACATCTGGTCAAACGGATAACGATCTTTACGTGTATAGGTTAGCGGAGACTTATTTGCTTCGTGCCGAAGCTTATTTAAGAAATAATGATCCAGATAATGCTGCTTTAGATATAAATGTTGTTCGTGCCAGAGCAAATGCAACACCAGTAGATCCTGCTGATGTAACTATAGATTACATTCTTGATGAACGGGCACGCGAATTAGTAGCTGAAGAACCTCGTAGGCGAACTCTTATACGAATGGGGAAATTGGTAGAAAGAGTTCGTGCATACGGTTTTCGCCCAAATGGCCGGACTTCAATCCAAGACTATCATAATTGGTGGCCTATTCCACAAACAGCAATTGATGCTAACTTTGGTGCAGTACTGAAACAGAATCCCGGGTATTAACAAATCAAATAATTCAATGTGAAAATTGCAGCATGATAATTTGGTTAATATACTTAATATTAAAATATTAACATGATTTACAAACACAAATTATCATGCTGCACTATTAAGATACAAATAAATGAATAACATAATGAAAATGTTAGGGAGTGTGTTTGGTCTGTTTTTTTTATCTGTAATTATTTGTACCAGCCAAATTTTTTTACTTAAGATAAGTGATGAGCTTATCTTTTACGCA
>JBAZCD010000434.1:0-3165 GCA_041671205.1 Pedobacter sp. | reverse complement strand
TGGTTTTAAGATTTTCAAGCATCCATACCTGTGTGCCGATTTTTATGGTATGATAAACATTACCATCATAATCGGTGGCAGTATTCTTTTGTTCGATCTCCTTATATGCCGTGCTAAACAATAACAATAACCCTGAAATTGTTAATGTGTAAATCCAAATCTTACTTTTCATGTTTTTATATTTTTATAATAATTTTCAGTTTCTAAGTTTTAATCCGTCTGTTTTTACCCTCTAAATATTATGGTCGTTTGCATTTAGAGCAATGCCAATTTCAACACCACTTCAACTTACTTAAACCGAAAGGAAAAGAGATCTGCATCTTTTAGAACAAAGCGTAAACGAACAGGTTTTCCGGCAAGACCTGAAACATCGGTTCCCTTCTTCCAGTGTACCTCCCGTTCAATTGTATCCCCATATATTTCCAAACAGTCCTTCAGGCTATAACCAGGCAAAGCATTACCATCCATATCCTGAATCTCAACATACATGTTCCCTGCTGCTGAAGTAGAAAAGTTCAGCACGAGTTTATTACCTGTGAAAGTAATCGGTCGGGTAATCAGCTCACCTCCGCTGGCTGGTGCTTTGACCGAAACAAAACCATCCATGCGAAGGGTGTAACGCCGTAAGGCTGAGCTGTTGCCCGTCCAGTAACTTTCAGTTGCATACATGGAAAGTTCATTTGGAGCTCCTTCCAGTTCAGATTTTGTCTCTACAATACCCCAACCTAAATATTTATTACCATAAGCCCAGGTTCCGGCTGCCTCAATACCTGGACGGATAAAAGCTTCGTTCCAGCGTTTAAACATCACACCATCACGACTGGCCATAAACAAACTCTCAGTGACTACAGTACCATGACGTTCACTGGAAATACTGCGCCATTCGCGGTGCTCAGTTTCAGGCAATGCACGCATCGATTCAGACCATCCCCGAACATGATAACGTGCCGGAAAACCTATGAGAATATGTGGTGCACGGAAATAAGGTTTAATCTGGCTGGTGTACAAGTGTTCTGGAGGTGAACTCTGATATTTTAAATTGGCATTATTTGCCCAATTAACAAAATCTTTCGAAGTAGCGGTCCGGATGGCACGAACCCCATCCTCGCCAGTGCGAAAGTAAGCGCGGTATTCCTTATTAACATTATCCCAGAAACCCAGATTCTGTGAATCATATATTCCATCACTGAGTACAGGCTTATCTGCCATTGACGACCAGTGAATGCCATCAGGTGATTTTAATGGCCAAAGACCTTTTTGTTTTTGATCAAATGAAGGGATAAAGGCCTTATAACGTTCATCAACCTTGACATCAGGATTTTCATCTTTAAATACCGCAGGATGCCCTGCTCCCAAACTTGTTAACTCAATCTCAGAGTTCACACCGGGATATTTTCCTCCGGCAATCACTATATTATTTGCCTTAGAACCCTTAAAATCGAAGAGCCCCAGTTCAGGTTTTCGCCAGTTAATACCATCATTACTCTCTGCATAGCAAGTCCAAAGAGGATGACTACCCGTGTTCAGTGAGCCATCCGGATTGACAGTTAACTGCCATGCTTTATAATACATCCGGTAGATATTACCATCCTTAAAAACACTGTGATAAGCGCTTCCGCTTCCCTCCCATGGAGCATCATGAATTAAAGCAATTTCCTTTGGAACAGGATGGTGAAGACGTAAATCAGCTTTCCCCCCCAGCTTGTCAATGAGGTAATCATCTACAAACAGCTCCAGGCGCGAACCAATCTTAATAGGCTCAGGAACCGAATCTAACCGGTTATGACCGGTATTTGAAGCTGAACCTGCGATGAGAGAGAAGGGAAGAGCCATCAATGTAATCAGGCAGTAAAGACGAGAGAACTTTCTGTTCTCATATAAATAACTATTGCATTTGGATTTAAAATACATTTTACCCCCTGGTTTAAATTTTGCTTTCATTTTTTTTTTGCTTAATAAATATTTGATCAATTAGAGAGTGCTGTTCAGCTTAATAAACCGAAAGGAAAAGAGATCTGCATCTTTTAAGACAAAGCGCAAACGAACGGGTTTTCCTGCCAGGGCTGAAACATCCGTTCCATTCTTCCAATGTACCTCCCGTTCAATGGTATCCCCATAAATTTCCATACACTCTTTCAGGCTATAACCAGACAAAGCATTGCCATCCATATCCTGAATCTCAACATACATGTTCCCTGCTGCTGAAGTAGAAAAGTTCAGAACGAGTTTATTACCTGTGAATATTAGCGGCTTAGTAATCAATTCACCCCCACTCATTGGTGCGTTCACAGAAACGAAACCATCAAGACGAAGTGTGTAGCGGCGTAAAGCAGAACTATTGCCGGTCCAATAACTTTCAGTTGCATACAACGAAAGTTCATTTGGAGCTCCTTCATCAGCAGACTTCGTCTCTACCATACTCCATCCGATATATTGGTTGCCATAGGCCCAGGTTCCGGGCCGCTCAATACCGGGACGCAGGAAAGCCTCGTTCCAACGCTTAAACGTTACACCATCCCTACTAGCCATGAGTAAGCTTTCGGTCACCACAGTACCATAGCGGTTAGCCGCTTTACCACGCCACTCTCTATTTTCACGATCCGGCAGAGCTCTGGTTGACTCCGACCAAGTCCCCCGATCTACATACCGTGCGGGAAAGCCTATGAGCAAATGTGGGGCACGATAGTATGGTTTGATCTGACTGGTATAAAGTTCTTCAGCAGGAGAATCCTCATACTTCAAATCGGCCTGCATATTCCAATGAATAAGATCTTTAGATGTGGCGGTGCGTATGGCCCGAACTCCACTTGGTTTCCAGGTTTTCGCATCATAAGGCATTGGAGTTACGCCTCCTGTAAAATATCGCCAATATGCCCTGTATTCGCCACGAACAACGTCCCAAAATGCTAAATTCTGCGAATCAAATGCCCCATCTTTAAGCACAGGAGCTTCGCTCATAGGCAACCAATGAATACCATCAGGCGATTTATAGGGAATCAATCCATTGGAAAGACGAAATGCTTTATACCTGGCATCGGATGAAGCATCAGGGTTTTCGTCTTTGAACACTGCATTATGGCCACCATCAGCGGATACATTACCTATTTTATCACTGGTCATAACAATATTGTTGGCCTTAGACCCCTGAAAATCAAACAATCCAAG
>JBAZCD010000433.1:0-3169 GCA_041671205.1 Pedobacter sp. | reverse complement strand
TTAAAGCCCCATTATAAATTCCATCTGGAAGGGAGGCAGGCATATTAACCTCAAATGATCCGGAAGGAAGAGCCTGATCGATTACATTTGTCAATCCTCCCGCAAGGCCCTTTTGATCCCAGATAATGCTGTACTCATTGGGATTACCTTCTGTTTTATCATACGAAAAAATAGTCTTGCTTAGCCCTTTACAAAATTCTGAGCTGTAATTTTTAAGTGAAATTGAGATCTGCGGACCGGGAGCAAATATCCATGAGGCACCCATGCGTTCATTATCCTGATTCCCTCCGATAATTGCCGTTGAACCATCGGCACTTAATGCCAGCGACTGACCCTGATTGGCCATACCAACATTTCCTATACCTGTTAATTTCGGTCCTTTCTGTATCCATGTATTATCCGACCAGGTAAATACCCAGGCGGCACCATTGGTCCAGTTATCTGCTTTGGCACCGATCAATACCGTGTTCCCATCAGCACTCATGGCCACCGACCAGCCCTGAGCAGCATTTTCCGAACTTACAGTACCTGCCAGTTTATTCCCTTTCAGAGTCCACTCAGCCCCATTCTTAAGAAAAACCCAGGCCGCTCCCCTGGCATTGTCGGCTACAGAAGCTCCAACAATGGCACTTGTTCCGTCGGCATTCAGGGCAACAGATATTCCCTGCCATTTCGTACCCGGATAGGAAGAAACATCCAGCTTTTTAGCCTGCCTGTCCCATTCTGTACCATTTCTGAAGTAAAGAAAGGCTGCACCCTGCTGATTATTATCAAGCGGTGCACCTACAATCGCTGTATTGCCATCAGCACTCAGCCCCACAGAAATTCCCTGCCCTCCCGAAGGACTGCTTTCATCAAATAGTTTCTCACCTTTCTGTGACCACAAATTATCCTTGCGGCTAAAGATCCATGCAGCACCCCGGGGGTGAGAATCATAAGGTCCACCAATTATTACGGTATTCCCATCTGCACTCATCCCAACAGAATATCCCATATTGACAGGCAGAATGAAATCATCATAACCTGTTCCAACCAGCTTTTCGCCCTGCTGCGTCCAGACATTGTTTTTTCTGGTAAAAATCCAGGCAGCACCAATGCCCCCACTGTCAAAATACCCGCCAATAATCACAGTATTTCCATCCGCGCTGATTGCGACAGCCCTGCCCTGCTGCGCCGGACCAATATTACCGCTTCCAACCAGTTTAGGTCCTTGCTGCGTCCATACATTTCCATTCCTGACGTAAATCCAGGCAGCACCCTGCTGATTATTATCATTCGGTGCCCCTGCAATAGCCGTATTCCCATCGGCACTGATTGCGACAGACCGTCCCGATTCAGCTGCACCGGCATTTCCTGTTCCAACAAGTTTATCCCCTTGCTGGGTACTGGGGAACAGGCTTGTATTTACAGTAAAACTTTCTGAGCCGCTAGAGGTAGCTGACGCTGAACTTACGGAAACGGTCCCGCTCACAGAACCGGGCATAACATAGGCAGTAACAGAACTCACTGAAAGAGAAATGATTAACGCAGGTTTTCCGCCTATAATGACCGAATTTATTTTATCCAGTGCAGAACCCTGAATAGTTAGCAAGGTTCCCGGCGAACCCGATTTTGGAGAAAAAGAGCTGATGACCGGAGCCTGTGCTTTTGAATCAGTAAAATACAATAAGGCCAGAAGGAAGACCAGATTTGTGATTTTATACCTCATTTTCTAAAAATAACCGTTTCGGTATATACGTGCCCCCGGACACCTGAAGGATCAAAAAAAGCCTCAGTTTATTTAAATATGTAGATTTTTAACCGGATAAACAAGGTAATAACCAGGCAAGGACTAATCTGCCGGCCGATTTGTAAGCAAAAAATCTGTTTTGTACCTTTAAATTTAATTCAAAATCAAAACTATGAGACTAATTCTTTTTTTGGGAGTACTATTCCTTGCAGCCTGCACAGGTTCAAGCGATAAAAAAACTACAGAACAGGCAGATACTGCAAAGGCTCCTGAACTGGTACTTAAATGGGAAAGCGACAGCAGCCTGAAAGTTCCTGAATCGGTATTGTTCGACAAAGCCGGTCAGGTTTTATATGTGAGTAATGTGGATGGTACTAATCCATGGGAAGCTGATGGGAAAGGCTCTATTGGCAAAGTCGGACTGGATGGAAAGGTGATCGCGGCTGAGTGGGTAAGCGGACTGAATGCGCCGAAAGGAATGGGCCTGTACAATGGGAAATTGTATGCTGCTGATCTGGGCAATATTGCGGTAATTGATATTGCGAGCGGTAAAATTGAAAAGACTATTCCGATTGAGGGAGCAACAGGGCTCAATGATATCAGTATTGATCCGAACGGGGTTATTTATGTTACTGAGTATCTGGCAAAGAAATTATACAAGGTTGAGAACGAAAAGGCAGACCTGATTGCAGAGAACCTGACACAGCCAAACGGAGTTCTTTTCCATAATAATGAACTGTTTCTGCTCGACGGAACCGGAATGTTCAGAGTAAATGCCGATAAATCACTGGCTAAAATTGCAGATGGCATGGAAGGCGGAATCGACGGAATTGAGAACATTGAAGGCAATAACTTCATTGTTTCCTGCTGGGAAGGCGCTTTATGGCATGTTAATACCAATGGTACCAAGCATTTGCTGATGGATACCCGCAAAGAAAAAAGAAGTACTGCAGATATTGGTTTTGATCCGGTTACAAAAACCGTTTACGTGCCTACGTTCTTTAAGAATACGGTTGTTGCGTATGAGTTGAAGTAAGTAAGTTATACGTTTAAAGATTGGTTCAGATGAAATGAATTAGTCGGGCTTAAAGCTGAAAGGCGAAAGCAGAAAGCGGGATTGATTTGAACAGATTCCTCATAGAGAAATTATAATTTAGAATTGTCATTGCGAGGAGGCCCGCCTGGCCGGACGGGAAGGCACGAAGAAGCAATCTTAAAGCTTAATCCAAACCCCTTGTCATTGCGAGGAGGTACGACGAAGCAATCTTATGACGATTAGTAGTAAGATTGCTTCGCTGTGCTCGCAATGACAAGTCACAATCACAATTCACTATTTTTGCCATTGTGAGGAGGCCCGCCTGACCGGACGGGAAGGCACGAAGAAGCAATCTTAAAGCTTAATCCAAACCCCTTGTCATTGCGAGGAGGTACGACGAAGCG
>JBAZCD010000432.1:0-3171 GCA_041671205.1 Pedobacter sp. | reverse complement strand
TTGCCTTCAGGGTTTTGGTATATGAGGATTTCGCTGGTATTCACAGGCCTAATTATCTATTTTTTTAAAATTGAAAGCAACAATTCTTACACGATATGAGTTTTTAATCTCCTTAGATTTTGATTTTATCTGCAATGCTAATTTAATTTATAAATTCAATATGGGAGTTAAGGAAACAGGGAAATCTTTTGATTATATCAACCCCGATGTCCGCATGTAGCTATTTATCCAATCGAAATCAGTTATTCGAATCAAGCAAATAAGAAATCACCTTTTAAGTTTAATAATTTGATTTAAACGAAAATATCCCTGTAGTTTTTGCAGCAATTTCAGTCAATTTACTCCTCTGTCGGGTACCAAATTCGTACCTGATTCCTCCCTGATCAGGCAATTCAACAGGCGTTCTTCGGGTACCCTTCGCTTGCCGCCGAAAGCCAGTCGAAGCCCTGCCGAACCAATCCCGAATCTGTTACGAATCTGTCTGGAAGCAGACTCGAACCCGTGTCGAAGGCCAGTCGAACAGCAGTCGAAGGCCAGGCGAGCGGAATTAGATTTCGCCAGGCTCAATAATGATGCGACCCGATAGCTATCGGGTCTGAATTTCCCTTTAGGAAACAAAACCCTAAATCTGTATTTTCGGATTTCCTTATTAACACAATATGTTCAAAATAAAACTTTACGGCCTACTTTTCCTTTTTGCTATTCTCAGCGCTTGTGGAAACGGTGAAAATAAAAAAGCTGATAGTGATACTATTGATAGTTTAAGTGTCCAGAAAGTAACTGAAAAGAAAAACATTCTCGTTTTTGGAAATAGTCTTACTGCCGGACTCGGTGTTGAGCCTGATGAAGCCTTTCCGGCGCTTATCAGGAATAAAATTGATTCCTTAAATCTTCCTTATGAAGTAATCAATGCCGGATTAAGCGGTGAAACTACTGCCGCCGGAAAAGAAAGGATCAACTGGTTATTAAAACAAAAAGTTGATGTGTTCGTGCTCGAACTGGGTGCGAATGATGGCTTAAGAGGAATTCCTCTTACTGAAACCCGGAAGAACCTGCAGAGTATCATTGACCAGGTAAAAGCTAAGTATCCGGATGCAAAACAGATAATGACCGGCATGGAAGTACCGCCCAATATGGGGAGCAAATATGCTTCTGAGTTCAGGGTGATCTTTCCGGAGCTGGCTAAGAAAAACAATATGGCATTGGTTCCATTCCTGCTCGATAAGGTTGGCGGTGTTCCTGAACTGAATCAGAGCGACGGCATCCATCCGACACCTGAAGGCCATAAAATATTAGCCGAAAATGTTTGGGTGGTATTGAAAGATCTCCTTTAAAAAACGAAAGGCCCCGGTCTCCCGGGGCCATTTCAACCAATCAACATTAAACTAATTCTTAATTCGTCTTTGCTCATCTTCCAGTCCGGTTGAGCGGCGGCGCTCAGGTTTAATTTCAGTCTTACCGAAGCGGTAACTCAGACTTACGCGGCCAATCCGGGTTTCATTTTTCTGCTCCAGATTATAATTAAGTCCGGTATAAGCACTGGTAATTGTTTGACGGCGGGTATCAAATACATCGCTCAGCGCAAATTTTATGTTTGCCCGCTTGTCAAGTAAGGTTTTACTGATACCCAGATCAATACCATACTGTGAACTTATTTTCAAAGTTCCATACTCTATCGGGGATCTGTAATCAGCCATAAGCTCTGCACTTAAGGTCTTGCTAATACTGAATTTATGCTGGGAATTAAATTGAAATGCTACTTTCCCGCTGTTCAGATCCTGCCCCCTAAGGTCGGAAGAACGAAATCCGAGATAGTATGCAAGCACATTATTACTGCTGCTCCACCATTTGCTTAAAGTGACCGGGGCATTCAGGTTTAAACCATAATTGATCTGTTTATCCAGGTTCTCATTGGTCTGGAATAATGCCTTTTTGGCGGTATCAGGAAGCAAGACCTCGGTAATAACATCTCTGGTCAGGCTGTAACTTAATGATAGATTATAGGTCTTTTTATAGTTGTAAGACACTTCATAATTATTGGTGTACTGCGGATTCAGGAATGGATTTCCCTGATTATAGGTGTACTGATCCAGAAAATAAATGAATGGGTTCAGTGCATCATAACTCGGGCGGTCGATACGGCGACTGTATGAGAAGGACATATCAAGATTTTTTGATAAGGTCTGATTGATAAACAGACTTGGAAAAACATCCAGATAGCTGCGTTCAACCAGTTTGGAGGTAGTGATGGAATTTCCCTTCGAATTTGTTTGCTCTGCCCTCAATCCAAACTGAATGCTCGTTTTCTTAAACTGTTTGTTCAGATTTGTATAGGCGGCGTTCACATTTTCATCATATACAAACTGATTGCTTCTTCGGACATCATTTTCCCAATTGCTGCTTTTCAGTTCCTCAAACCTGAAATCATTATCTGTTTTAACAATACTGCTCTTTATACCGGCTTCAAATTTCATGGTCTTATTTAAAGGCAGGGTATAATCTGCTTTAAGCGCCTTAATATTGATCAGAGAGGGGGTGCTGTTCCTGATTAAAGAAGGGGCTTTGTTCGGTCCGTTATAATTCACAAAACGATTATCGTAAAGGGTTCTGTTATCACCATTAAAACGGGAATAGTCAAGGTCAACCGAAAGCTCCATTCCCGAAGTATCCAGGACTGATTTATAATTCAAATTATAAGCCATATTGCTGTACTTATTTTTTTCATTGTTGATTGCGATCACCGACGAATCGGCCTGGCTGAATGATCGCCCAATAGCAGTTATATTATTGTTCAAATCTGAGCCTGAATTACTGTATCCATTCAATAGAAATCCCAGCGTATTATTCTTATTCAGAAAAAAGTCAAGCCCTGCTTTAAAATTATTGTTATCGCTCTTCCTTAATGAATTTACCTGCTGCCCGAAATAGGTCATCACATTTGAATTTGAAACCTCCCTGTTGATGCTCATATCCTGACCCCGATCAACACTTGAGAAATTATAGTTTCCGAAAAGATTAATATCCCTGTTTCTGTGATTCAATGAAAGTCCGGCATTTGAACGATAATTATCTCCATAGCCTGTGCCGGCTGTCAGGGTACCGTTTGTACCCGTATTATTGCTTTTTTTGGTTTTGATGTTGATGATTCCTGAATTTCCCGCTGCATCGTAT
>JBAZCD010000431.1:0-3172 GCA_041671205.1 Pedobacter sp. | reverse complement strand
ATATGGATCATCTAAGTTTTGCGCTCACCTCAGACGGTTCAAAAACACTTTTCAATAAAGAAGTTGGCGAACATTATCATTCCCGGCATGGTGCTTTACAGGAAAGTGAACATGTTTTCCTAAATACCGGAATGCGATATTTCCTTGAAAAAAGCGGACTTAAAAAAGTCAAAATTCTGGAAGTTGGTTTTGGCACAGGACTTAACTTTTTGATTACTGCGAATTTTTGCTTGGTCAACAATATTCAACTCGACTATACCGGCATTGAAGCCTTCCCCCTCAAACCTGAACTCATCGGAAATACCGGATATGAGAGCTATATCTCTCCTGATATCTGGGATTCCTTTACAAGCCAATATGAGGAAGCTCTGAAGTCTGAAGTAAAGATCGGCCAATCATGTTCACTAAAAATAGTACCCGAAAAAATGCTTGATTTCGATTCCAGTGAGCATTTTGATGTCGTTTACTTTGATGCATTTGCAGCTGTCCATCAACCCGATATGTGGAATCCGGAAGCACTGGAACACATTACAAAATTCTTAAAACCGGGTGGCGTGTTTGTCACTTATGCGATAACCGGAGATCTGAAAAGAACGATGAAAAACTTGGGATTTACGATAGAAAAAGCACCGGGTGCTGCCGGGAAACGGGAAATGTTACGGGCAGTGAAAATGTAAATTTCGCCGGGGACCTGATTATCATTCGCCCCAAGAAATAACAATATCAAAATCCTATTTTTGAAGATATTAATTTCAATAAATGCCAGCAAATCCCATTCCCCCTCCTGCCAATAATACTGCAGATGCGTTTGAACGCCTGTTAACCATTATGAATACGCTCCGCGAACAATGTCCATGGGATAAAAAACAGACTATGGAAACGCTCAGGCACCTCACCATTGAAGAAACCTATGAGCTTTCGGATGCGATTCTTGAAGGGGATATGAATGAGATCAGGAAAGAACTGGGTGATATCATGCTCCACCTCGTTTTTTATACCCGCATCGGCTCAGAGACCAATAATTTTAATATGGTGGATGTTTTAAACGGGATCTGTGATAAACTGATTCACAGGCATCCCCATATTTACAGCGATGTACAGGTTAATGATGAAACAGATGTAAAACGCAATTGGGAGCAACTGAAATTAAAAGAGGGTAATAAATCAGTGCTCGAAGGTGTCCCGGTTTCACTGCCGGCCCTCATCAAGGCATCGCGAATTCAGGAAAAAGCCCGCGGAGTGGGCTTCGACTGGGAGGAAAAAGCGCAGGTTTGGGAAAAAGTTGAAGAAGAACTAAGAGAATTCAGGGAAGAATTCGATACAAAAGAACACATAGCCATTGATAAGGAAAAAGCGGAAGCTGAATTCGGAGATCTGCTATTCTCCCTGATCAACTATGCCCGTTTCATCGATATCAATCCTGAAGACGCCCTCGAAAAAACAAATAAGAAGTTTATAAAACGTTTCCAGTATCTCGAAAGCAAGGCAAAAGAACTTGACAAAAGCCTGAAAGACATGACTTTATCTGAAATGGATATATTCTGGAACGAAGCGAAAAATCAAAAATAAGCCCTTAAAAATTGAGTTAAACTCAGAATTTAAAAGCTCCGTACGTTCAGCTGCCTTACCAATCGATTTTTTTCAAATTGATGTATCATTTCCATCTCCTCCTGCGTATTCACTATATAAAGCACGATATAATGAAACAAACAGGATTACTTTTACTTTTTACAATTTTACTTTCTTCAGTATCATGTTCAGATAAACTTAACCTGAACTTATTGGATGGAAATTATACCGGTCACTACTATCATGCCGGCCCGGGTGAGACCAAAATAATAAAAAGCCAGAATACCATATCAGTCAGTCTTTCAGGTAAAGAGTACACCTCATCAGGAGAGGCTTCAAGGATTCCAGCCGGTGGAGCCGGTGAACTTAACCTAATTGATAAGGAAGAAGCAAACTTTACTGATAAACATGCCTGGACAGCCGACTTCAACTGGAACCTTATTCTGAACGGACGATTTATCTATGAACTTAAAAATGACAGTCTAATTTTGACACGTAAATTTGAAATTTGCAAAACTTGCGCAATAAAACCGGGAATGATGCCCGGCTTATACCAATACAGGTTGATGAGAACAAATTGATACATGTCAAAAGCATCCAACATTTCTGAATCAGAGCTCATTCAGGAATGCAAAAAAGGCAGTTTAAAGTATCAGGAAGTGTTATATAAACATTTCTTCAGCTTTGCTATGGGTGTTGGAATGAGATATTTATCTAACCGAGATGATACGCTGGAGATTGTTAATGACTCATTCATAAAAGTGTTCAAATCAATAAAGGACTTTAAAAATGATCAGAATTTAAAACCATGGTTGAGCCGGATAGTGATCAATACCGCTTTAGACCGGAGAAGAAGAGATCTGAAACATCAAAATCAGACTGATCTTGAAAATGCTTCTGAAGTATCTTATCCCGCTCAGGCATTAGACAACCTGAACGCCAGAGACATCTGCAAATTGATGGACAAACTGCCCAGTATGCAGCGGATGGTCTTTAATATGTATGAGATAGACGGGTATAGCCATGAGGAGATCGGAAATATACTTCAGATCCCGGCAAGTTCTTCCCGGGTAAATTTAAGCAGAGCTAAAGAAAAATTAAGGGAGGCCTTCAGTTTAGAACAATCCGCATGAAAGAAACAGAAGATCAGAGAATTGCAGATAAATTCCGCCAGGTTTTCGAGAATTTCGAAGATCCTGCCTCCAATGAGGGTTGGCTGGAACTGCGCAAGAAATATCCGGAAGAGAAAAGGAGACCTTTGTTCTTTTGGATAAGTTCTGCTGCTGTGCTAATCTTGTTCTCCGGGCTTTGGATTTATATTCCTGAAATAAAGCAAGAGCTCAATACAGGAAAAAACAGAACAGCTATTGATGCTGAAAAAACTGAAACTCAACCCGGATCATCAGAGCCTCAACTAACAATCCCTGCTCCTGTCCCGTCCAAATTAATAGAAAAAGAATTAAAACTTAGCTCAGATTCAGAGCCTGCCATTATACTTAAATCTGCATTTCCGGAGGAAGAAAAAGTACTTATTAATCGCTCATCTGATTATTCTAAAATATCAGACGGATTGACGATTGCTGCTAAGGATTCGGCATCTAAC
>JBAZCD010000430.1:0-3191 GCA_041671205.1 Pedobacter sp. | reverse complement strand
TAAAGGTATTCGATTAATAATTGAGCGTCTTTAGCCCGGCTACCTAATGTACGGATTTGAATGTCGATGTGTTTTTGAAGCTGTAAGATCCCATCAAATATCTCGACCCCTTTTTTCGAAATTTCTATGACCCCGGTTAAGAAAAATTTAAGCCACTGCTCGAGATCATTATGCGTACGGACGCGCATCAAATTATCATAATACAAGGCCCGGTTGCGCTCAAAGAAATCAGAAAGGTAAAGTATCGGTCGTTTCAGGATGCCTTTGCTCACCAGATAAAGGGTAATTAAGAGTCGGCCAACACGA
This sequence comes from Pedobacter sp., assembly GCA_041671205.1. Taxonomy (GTDB): domain Bacteria; phylum Bacteroidota; class Bacteroidia; order Sphingobacteriales; family Sphingobacteriaceae; genus Daejeonella. Next base: position 2,885 of record JBAZCD010000430.1, on the reverse strand, counting down.
CCATTTCCATCTAAAAATGGGTGAATGGTTTCAAACTGATAATGAATAATTGCAATTTTTAGCAAATCCGGTAATTCATTGCCCTCATCATTGACGAATTTTTCAATATCTGACATGAGCTCGTCAATTGAACTATGTACGGGCGGAATAAATGTGGCGTCATTTATACTTGCCCCGCCGATCCAATTCTGACTTCTCCGGTACTCGCCGGGTAATTTATGTTTCCCCCTCACATTACTTAAAAGTGTTTTGTGAGTTTGTTTAATGAGACGCGAAGAAAATGGCAATTTGTGTAATAGTTGTACCGCCTCGTTCATTGCGGCAATATAATGCTGTACTTCTTCCCAATCATCCCGTTTATCAGCAGCGACTTCAGATTTTTCTAAGAAAGCCTCTTCCATATTAGTTTGAGTTCCTTCTATTTTGGTAGACTGAGTGGCCTCCTTTGCGATATGCATCCGGATAAACAAATCGATGTTTACATATTCTGAATACATATCCAGCCGACCTAGCGAACGATCTGCTTTGCTCAGCAGGTTGATGATCTGGATATTCGATATGATCCAACTGCGGTTCACTTTGTTTGGCTCGAAGCTTTTATAGCCGGTTTGGCTGATATACATTCCTGCTTTGAACTTTTCCATTATTCTTAATTTTAATTAAAAATAAGAAAAAGAATTTTCTTATTCCGCATTTATGGCAAAAAGCGGAATAAGGAGAAAGTTATTCCGCGTTTAAGGAAAATAAGAATGACGTTTCCTGCTTTTGTTAAAACTCGATTTTGCAATGTTATATCTGTATCTTTTCTTGTACGGTCGAAATATATCTGATGCTTAATATATTCGCTTATTCAATGGGTAAGGCGTTTTCAGCTTTAAACTGAGCCAGGAACCAAGAGCCAGGAAACAGGAAACAAGACTTCCACAAGGTGCACTGGGTGCCTATTAAAACCAATGAACGGGTTCGACTGTCCTTTTGCGTGGCTTCGGCGGCAAGCGAACAAGTGTCGAAGAACTACCGAAAAACTGCCGGGAAATTGGCGAAGCTGGTACCCTTCCGGGTGGTAAATTGACTGAAAAATTCTGCAAAAACTGTAGGGAATTTTTCGTTTTGGTTAAATTATTAATATGGGACGGTAATCGGTTTTATTCAATATCTCAAAAATACTTCCATACTTAGAGTTTCAATCGATCATGAAAATTGATTTTTGGTAAAACAATAATTAGCTGTTGTACAGTTTAGCGCAGCGGCTCTATGGATTCAATACTGAACTATTATGTATTGAATAATCAGTAGAGCGCAGCGCTAACCCTATAGCGAGATTATGCAACAAAATGGCAGAGGAATATTCCCCGGCCATTTTATTGCATCAGCTTATTCTATCAATTTTTAGCGGGCGTAACAATGGGTGGGGGTGGAATTAATATTAAACCTTCATTATCCATTCTAAATATTCCTCCATATTTTTTGTAATCTTCCAGCCAATCTGCTTTGATCAGATTAACATAAGTTTTCGAATCTGTAGGGGATTTTACGGAGTAATAAGTTACAAAGTCACCAGGCTTTAAATCGCTGATACTTTCTTTGATTTTTTGGTACCCTATCAGGATAATGAACTTATAAGTATCCTGCCAGGTTTCAAACAACGCTTTTGTTGGGACTAATGGAGCAGGAAATAATTTTTTCTCCTCAGTAGTCAGCGCTTCGTATTTTTTTGTCAGCATTTCGCCGGAAGAATTCTTGAATCTTACGATCCCTCCACCATAGAATTTATCTTTTGAAATTTGATTACTGACTGTCAGATTAGCTTTTAACCCTAAGCTTACTGAATCAGCATCAGCGAAGATCTGATTACTGAATGTTAATATCAGGATTGCTGCCACTGGAAACAATGATAAACCTTTTATCATTTTCCATGTTCTTGAAGTTTGCTTTTTCATCATTTTAAATCTTTTTTTAGTAACTGAATAATTTAAATTACTTGCCAGATTAACTGTTGTTAAGCTGACTCTTTGTAAAAGTATTTGTTGATATGCTGATACATTATTCGATGATTTAATTACAGCCTCATCTGCTAAAAACTCATGATTTAGCTGAATGGCTTTTTTATAAAGCAGAAACACAGGGTTAAACCAGAAGATAATTTTCAACAGTTCAACAAATAACAGGTCTGCTGAATGTTTCTGCCTGATATGTGCAAACTCATGCCTGATAATTTCATCTTCAATATGATTATTCAAGTATTCCTCCTCATTCAGGAAGGTATATGACAGAAAACTATGCGGAATTACTTTTCCTTTTATCATAACAATTGTTCCGTGGTCAGTTTTTTCCCGTAGATTTCTAATTACTTTCAGCCTTAAGCTTATGAGATTTCCAACAAATTTAATTAGGAGGAGCAGGGCAACGATTCCGTAAATAATGAATGGCCAATAGTTATATTCTACATCCGGAACCTGGCTTGTTACAACAGGGAAAGTGTTTGCCAGAGGACCGGTAACCCGATCCATTACGGGTAGTTCAATTGCTTTAATGTTATTTGAGGAAACTTCAAGGCTTATCAATGGGACTGTCAGGCCGAAGACTATACTCAGAAGGAGAAAAAATCTGTTAAAATGATGCATTTTCTCCTTTTCGAGCCAGATATGGTAGATCGCTAACAAGATGATCAGGATCGATCCTGATTTGATAAGATATTCTGTCATGGTCTTTTCTTTTTAATTTCCTGGTCAATTATTTTCTTTAATTCCTCCAGCTCAGCCTCACTCATGTCTGATTCTTTGGTAAAGAATGATGCAAACTGAGTGGCTGAATCATTGAAGAAAGTTTTGATAAGACCGCTCATGTGTTTTGAAAAGTAATCTGATTTTTTAACCAAAGGGTAA
>JBAZCD010000429.1:0-3200 GCA_041671205.1 Pedobacter sp. | reverse complement strand
TATACTGACGGAAGCGGTACTAAAATTCCGGTTGAGTTTTACTTTAATGAAGATTTTGAAGCAGAGGTTGAAGCAGAAAATCTTGTTGTAAGCGGAACTAACGATTACTTAGGTTTAATAAATATTCAGCTGAATAAGTTTCTGACAAATGTTGTTTCCGCTGACCTGAGCGGAGCTACAAAAACCAACGGCGTCATTGTGATTTCAGATGCCTCAAATATGGATCTGTACGCTAAGTTAAAAGCAAACCTGAATGTATTTGCCGATTGCGATTTTGAAGATTAATTAAATCGTTAAAACTTTAAATGGAGAGGCTGTATTTAAATATAGTCTCTTTTTTTATGCTTAAAATTTTATGATCAGTCCGGGGAAGGCCTGATCATAAATGTAGTTACAATCCTCCAGTATTCGGGTTAAATGACAATTACTTCAGAAGGATATATTACTGGCTCATATTTTGTCTACATTGAATGTTAGCATGATTAACCGGGTAATACCCAACCTTATGGGATTCAATTTTAAGTAATGCCTCGCTGGTTAAAAATATCTTTAAGGCTTGGAGGGCTCATGTTAAGTCTTTTCCTGATGGTCTGGACCATACTTGCTGCCTATGTTTATACCCATAAGCAAGAAATTTTAAAGTCGATTACTTCGCAGTTGAATGAGGATCTGAACGGTAAACTGAGCATACGGTTAATGGAACCCTCACTAATTCGCGGATTTCCGGGTATTTCTGTAGCATTGGAGGATGTTCAGTTAAGAGATAGTTTATGGTCTATTCATAAACATGATCTGTTGCGGGCAAAAAATGTATTTGTGGCTGTCAATGCATTTTCAATCCTTTCAGGTTCAGCAAGCATCAGGGATATCAAGATAAAAGGTGCTGAAATTTATTTGTTTACAGACAGCAATGGTATTCGTAACACCGATATCTTCAAAAAGAAAGGCAATTCAGATACTAAAGGAGGAGGCTTAAGCAGAAGGATCGGCCGTGTTTATTTAAATCATGTTAAGCTGACCATAGATGACAGGCTGAAAAATAAACTTTTTAAATTCAGAATCAAAAATTTTCAGGGAATGATTAATCATAATCGTTCAGGCTGGAAGGCACATATTGAACTTCAAAGCAGGGTTGATTTCTTTGCTTTCAATATGAAAAGGGGGAGTTTTCTCAAAAACAAGAATATTGAACTTGATTTGGATATGACTTATCTGGATAAGGAGGGGCAGCTGAGTATTCCTCTGCAAAAGATCAGAGTTGGCCGCGATGATCTCAATGTTTCCGGATTGTTTAATTTTGGAACTGAAAATTCTGATTTTCAGGTGTTTATTGAGGCATCATCTATCCTGTTCAAAGATGCTGCAGCTTTGCTCTCTTCCCATATTATTTCGGTCTTAAAACCCTATGGAGTAGAAGGCCCTTTAGAAATACAGGCCAGGCTGAACGGGAGATTAATTGGGGGAGGCGAGCCTTTAATGAGGGTAAGCTTTAAAGCTGATCACAATATCCTGAGCGCAACAGATGAAAGTATCACTGAATGCAGTTTTACAGGGTTTTATACGAATGAACTACGAAAGGGACATTCCCGCAGAGATCCTAATTCCATGATCGTCTTTTATAATATGAAAGGCAAATTTTATGATATTCCCTTTAAGGCGGATTCTATACAGATAAGCGATTTAAGGAATCCGGTTTTTGCCGGAAAGTTCAAAGCAACATTTCCGATGATTAAACTCAATAAGATTTTTGGTGAAAACTCATTTCTGTTCAGTTCGGGAACTGCGGATCTGGACCTGATTTACAGGGCGCCTTTTAATCAAGCGGACAACGGAAAGCGTTATATTCACGGTACTATACGTGTTCATGATGCAGCGGCGAATTATAAGCCCAGGAACTTGCTTCTAAAGGATATTCAGCTGCTGATGAATTTCAGGGGCAATGATCTGTTTTTGCAGAATTTAAAAGTTAAAAGTGGCACCACCTCCCTGAGTATGGAGGCTGTACTTAGAAATTTTTCAAACTTATATTATACTGATCCGCACAAGATCCTGATTGACTGGAAGATCAAAAGTCCGAGCGTTAATTTAAATGAATTTATGGTCTTTCTCGGTAAGCGGAAAACAGGATCAAATTTGCAGGGAAAGCGAATGTCGGATAATCTGGATAGGATGCTTGAACAATCCAGTATGAGGCTGGATATTGATGTAGGTCAGCTGACTTACAAGAACTTCCGGGCAAGGGATCTGAGATCAAATATTACACTTAAACAATCGGGTATTGAAATTAACCGGCTTAGCCTTAAACAGGGTGGCGGAAGTCTGGAGATCAGGGGAAATATTGATCAGAGCGGCTCATTGAACCAGTTTAATATAGATTCGAAGATCGGCAATGTCAATGTAGAGCATTTGTTCTATGCGTTTGAGAATTTCGGGCAGGATGCTATTACCGATAAGAATTTGAGGGGAACATTTTTTGGGAGCACATCGGTCTCCGGTTCTATGTATGACGATGGAAGAATTGTTCCTCATTCATTACGGGCCAAAGTTAGTTTCGATATACGTAATGGTGCTCTGGTTAATTTTGAGCCTATGTACAACATTGGAGCCTTTGCATTTCCAAACCGCAATTTTTCCTATATCAGGTTTATGAATTTGAAGAATACGCTAAGCATTCAGCAGGATAAAGTGAATATTCCTTCTATGGAGATCAGTTCGAGTGTTCTGAATATCTTTCTGGAAGGTATTTACAGTTTCAGCACCGGAACAGATATTGCGCTGAGAATTCCTCTCCGAAATCCCCGAAAAGATAAATTTATTACAGACAGTGATGAGAAGAGGGAACGCTCCTTGAAAGGAATTGTCATCAAGCTTAGGGCAGTAGACGGTGAAGATGGTAAGGTGAAAATCCGTTTAGGAAAAAAAACCGGCACAAACTTCTGAATAAAATCCCGGGAGGACTTAAATCGGGTCCTGCAGTAATTTTGTTTTGTATTTTATGAATTTTAGGGTGTAGTAGGTTAAAATTGAGAATATACCAAACAATTGAAGTGTTTCATTGATATCTGGTTGTTTTTTGATCAGTTCACCAGCAATATCAAACAGGCAGAAAATGATCAGGAGGGCAGCAAGTCCGTTTTTTTCCTGGCGTAATACTTTTTTCCAGTTAAAGCTGTACTGAGATTTTACAAATGCTCCGAATC
>JBAZCD010000428.1:0-3209 GCA_041671205.1 Pedobacter sp. | reverse complement strand
CATCCTCCAGTGTGAAGCAGCTTGAATCAAATGCAGCAGCAGGTAAGCTTATACTTACAGATGAACAAATTATCAGAGTAAAGGATATTGTAAACTACTAAAGAAATTCAGATGGCAACTTTTAAATCTATTGCTGGTACTGTTTCCCTTTCATTTCTGATAATTTTGAGCGGTTTTGCCCAGCCTAAAAAGCTGGATCAGGATGTCCGTTCAGCTATGCTGCATGCCACCCGTTTTATGGTTGAGAAAGCCAGTGTTAACGGCGGATATGTGGCTCATTATCTGCCTGATTTTTCAAGACGCTGGGGAGAACTGGAGGGATTTAAAACCCAGGTTTGGGTGCAGGATCCGGGTACTGTGAGTATGGGTAATGTTTTTCTGGATGCCTATGATGCAACTGGCGAGGAATATTATTATCAGGCTGCAGAAAAAGTGGCTTCAGCTCTCATCTGGGGGCAGCTTCCTGAAGGTGGCTGGAATTATATGATCGATTTTGCAGGCGACCGTTCATTAAAACAATGGTATAATACCATCGGGAAAAATGCATGGGGCTTTGAAGAATACTACTTTTACTATGGCTCTTCCACTTTTGATGATTCCAATACCTCTGGGCCGGCTTCTTTTCTTCTCAGATTATACCTTCAGAAAATGGACATCAAATACAAGCCGGCGCTTGATAAGGCTATCCAGTTCATAATCGGGAGTCAGTATCCGCTTGGCGGATGGCCGCAGCGTTTTCCGCTAAAGAATAATCATCCAAAGAACGGTAAAGAAGACTACACCTCATTTTATACATTTAATGATGAAGTGATCTCCGGAAATATTGATTTTTTGATTCAGTGCTATATCACCCTTGGAGAAGAACGTTTTCTTGACCCCATCCGTCGCGGTATGAATTTTTACCTGATCACGCAGCAGGGAAATCCACAGGGGGGCTGGGGGCAGCAATATAACATGGATCTTCAGGTTGCTCATGCACGGAGCTATGAACCTCCTGCTTTGATGCCGGGATTTACATATACACATTGTTTGCTACTGATGAAATACTATCAGCTTACCGGCGACAGGAAGTTTCTTGCCAGAATTCCGGATGCTATTAAATGGTTGGAAGATTCTAAATTGCCAGCTGATAAAACTTTAGGCGGAACACGTACTCATGCTACATTTGTTGAAGCAGGAACCAATAAGGGGATTTATGCCCACCGTACAGGTACAGGTGTAGCTGATGGGAAATATTGGTGGGATTATGATGACAATAATCTGCTGGCCCATTATGGTGGAAAAGCTAATATCAATATTCAGTTTCTAAAGGATGAGTACAAAAGGATTAGTGCACTTTCGCCAGAAGAGGCTGCCAGAAACTCTCAATTGAAAGCCGGAAAGATTTCAGTTTCACAACTACCTCAACGATATTTTTCTTCTCTTACTTCTGCAGTAGTCATGCCTTCTGATCAGGCTGTTAACGATATTATTCGTGCACTGGATCAGGACAGATGGCTGGTTAAACACATTCAGATCAGCAGACCATATTCTGTTGCAGCCGATGGTAAAGAAATGAACACAGCCAAGCTGAGCGATGAAAATGGAAAGGGAATAGTCGATGCTTCAGAGCAGCAATATATCTCTACCAGAGAGTATGAAAAGAATATGGGATTGCTCATCAGATATTTGAAGAGGTAATTCATTCTGTTTAGAACCGGTGCGGCTATTATGGAATAGTAAAAAAAATGAATACAGCCTTGTTGCATATAGTATGAAGGTTTTGAAAGCGATGAATTCAACTGAAAAATGACCAACATTTTAAACATTCGGCAGTGAAACAAAGCCTTGATTAAGCAAATAATCAAGCATATTTATTACTACATTGGGCTTTAATTAATATCAAAACAATAAACTATATGAAATCTAATATTCTAATTTGTTCTCTCTTTTGTCTGGGTTTAACGTCCTGTGTAGGCACAGTGACAACCGACTCAAAAAAAGCTCCTTCAGAACGTAAAATTATTATGCCTGAAGGCTATAACCGCGGACTCCCTTTTACTCCGGGTATAATGGTTGACGGTACGCTGTATGTTGCCGGATTTAGCGGAGAAGATGCCAAAACCGGTGTTATTCCGGAAGAATTTGAAACAGAAGTGAAGCAGGCACTGGATAAGATCGGAGTAATCCTTAAAGAAGCGGATATGGATTACAAAGATGTGGTTTCTGTGCAGGTTTATCTGACTGATATGGAACTTTTTGAACGAATGAATACCGTTTACCGTACTTATTTTGATGAACCGCGCCCAACACGTTCCATTATGGGAATTAAAAGTCTGATCGGTCCGGCGAGAATTGAAATTACTGTCACAGCAAAAAAATAATAAAATAGAGCTATATACCCATGCAGGATTGTTTCCTGTTGAATTTAGAAATACTGTTTATAAAAAATGAAAATTAATATATCCGAAAACCCTGTCGAATTAGGGAAAGTATCTGCTGCTGCTGCTATTGCAGGAATTAAAAAGGCTATTACAGAAAAGGGACAGGCCAATGTTATCCTGGCAACAGGCGCGAGCCAGTTTGAAACATTAAAGAATATTGTACTTGAAGAGAGCATTGACTGGTCTAAAGTGGTGATGTTTCATCTGGATGAGTATATCGGACTGCCGGAAACTGCGCCAGCAAGCTTCAGGAAATATTTGAAGGAACGCTTTCTCGATCTGGTATCTCCTTTAAAAGCCAGCTATCTTGTGAATGGAGAGAATGATCCGCAGGCAGAATGTGAGCGATTAAATAAGATTATTTCAGAACATCCTATTGATGTAGCTTTGGTAGGAATTGGTGAAAACGGACATCTTGCTTTTAATGATCCGCCTGCAGATTTCGATACGGAATTACCCTATATTGTTGTAAATCTGGACGAAAAATGTCGATTACAGCAATTTAATGAGGGTTGGTTCGATTCATTACAAGCAGTACCTGAACAGGCAATAAGCATGTCGATCAGGCAGATATGTAAATCGAAGCAGATCATCTGTTCAGTGCCTGATACCAGGAAAGCAGAAGCGGTAAAAAATTCTCTTGAAAATGAGGTCAGCAATAATTTCCCTGCCAGTATTTTGCAAACACATTCCAATTGCACGTTCTACCTGGATACATTTTCGGCAGCCTTACTTTCTTCATCTAAGTAAAAATTAATATGAAACGCAGAGATTTAATTAAGTACT
>JBAZCD010000427.1:0-3223 GCA_041671205.1 Pedobacter sp. | reverse complement strand
AATTGAACCATTGTATACCGGATAAGTGTCCCCATAAGAAGGATACAGCAGATCAAAGTTTTCCCTTGTGAAATACATCCAGCCATTCTGATCAAAATATCGTGCATTATTCCTGCCAATAATAGTTTGAAACTCTCTTTGCCATTTGCTTATATCCTGATGATAAGGTTCAGCTGCCGGTGCAAAATAATACGGATTGTTTATTCCCTGCTCGTGAAAATCAACATGAACCTGAGGAAGCCACTTATTGTAAACAGAAAGACGCTGCTGGGATTCAACCTGGCTCTGCCAAACCCAATCTCTGTTCAGATCAAAATAATAATGGTTTGTTCTGCCTCCTGGCCATGGCTCCATATGCTCGCGTGCAAAGGGAAGAGGATCAGCAACTGAATTTTTTATCGGATTATAAAAATTAACATAACGCTCTCTGCCATCCGGATTTAGGCAGGGGTCAAGAATTACCAGTGTATTTTTCAACCAGGATCCTGTTCGTGTATTAGCAGGATCAAGAAGATCAAACACTGTTTGCAAGGCAGCTTCTGTAGAAACGGATTCATTACCATGAACATTATAACTAAACCAGACAATAATAGGCTGATCTTTTAAAATTTCTCCGGTTTTTGCAGGAGAGGTGCCGTCTTTAATTCCGGCAATGCTCAGATTATTCTTCCTGATATCCTCCAGGCGGTCAATATTTGCATCTGAACCAACAAAGGCCAGAAATAAGGGACGACCCTCATTGCTTTTACCGTATTCCTGCAGTTTGAGATTCTTTGAAACTGATGCCAGATACTTATAATATTCAACTACCCTGTAGTGTGGTGTAAACTGCTCACCCAGTTTGTAGCCAAGAAATTCTGAAGGGGACTGAATTTTTTGAGCCAGAGCATTGAATATAAAGGAGATTAATAATAAAACCAGGATGCTGTATTTTTTCATCAGGATCTACATGTTTGATAGTTTTAAGCCGCATGATGTAAATCACATGCCACCTAATTGGTTAGGATTTCTAATGGCAAGGAACTGAAAGGATGTAAATTGAAGCCCATCAGGATGACTCATTGCCAAAAGTCAATCTTCCTAATGTACGAGTCAATCGCATAATTACCAAATTCTTCGCCCGTGATGAACAAAAGTCTTAATATTGTACTAAGCTATCTGAAATGAATATTGAGCAATTATATACGGTCTATCAGAAACATCCGGCAATTTGCACTGATACGAGAAAGATCACCGCTTCCTGCCTGTTTTTCGCCCTTAAAGGGGATAGCTTTAATGGCAACAGGTTTGCCGGCCAGGCGGTAGAAAAGGGGGCAGCATTCGCAATTATTGATGATCCGGAATGTGCTGTAAATGAACAGTTTATTCTCGTTAAAGATGTCCTCGAAACACTTCAGGATCTGGCCGGATTTCACCGCAGAAAGCTAAGCATTCCTGTTATCGGCATTACGGGAACAAATGGAAAAACTACCACTAAAGAGTTAATCAGGTCAGTACTTGCTCAGCACTTCAATACCTATGCCACTGAAGGAAATCTGAACAACCATATTGGTGTTCCGCTGAGTATTTTATCGATTCAGAATGATTGTGAAATTGCTATTATAGAGATGGGGGCTAACCATCAGAAAGAAATAGCATTTCTTTGCAGCATAGCTCAACCTACTCACGGATTGATTACTAATGTTGGAAAGGCACACCTGGAAGGCTTCGGCGGAATTGAAGGGGTTAGAATTGGAAAAGGAGAACTTTACGAATTTCTTAAATCAAGTCATGGAACTGCATTTATAAACACGAATGATGCAATTCTGATCGCTATGGCCAGAGAAAGAGGACTTAAAAATTTAATTGGCTATGGCGAAGGGAATGAAAACTTCATTTCAGCAAAACTTAAGAACTCCAATCTGTTTCTAAGTGTAGAATGGCATAAAAAAGGTGAGGCAATCCAAACTGCCAATTCAAATTTACCGGGGATCTACAATTTTGATAATATCTGTGCTGCCATATGTATTGGAAGCTATTTTAAATTAAGTCCGGAAAAGATCAACTCAGGAATTAATGCCTATGAACCGGTAAATAACAGATCACAAATTCTGAAAAAAGGAAGTAACACCATCATTTGCGACTACTACAATGCCAACCCCAGCAGTATGATGGTTGCCCTCGATAATCTTGAATCAATCCATGCAGCAAAAAAGGTCATGATCATTGGTGATATGTTCGAGTTAGGTAAAGAAGCAGCGTCTGAGCATACGTCAATTCTTCAAAAGGCTTTGAATACCGATTCTGTAAGGAGAATTTTTATAGGCGAGGAGTTTTACAAACTAAAAGGTGATTCCGGGGCTGAGTTTTACAGAAGTATAGCAGATGCATCGGCTGCTCTAAAACAAAATCCGATAAAAAATGCTACCATATTACTGAAAGGATCAAGGGGTATGAAACTTGAAAGCCTGCTTGATCTGCTGTAACAGATCAAAATCTTTTATTGGTAATGCCCATACTAACAGACTTGAATTTTATACCGCAAATCAAACAGGCATCGATTTTTTGTTTTTCCGATGGGATCTGGGGTTAGCAGCCTGTATCTTTTAAAGGTTGATAAACATGAAGACAGCATTTCTATTATGATGGAAGACAAATGATAAGTCTGGGATTAACAAGCAAAGAAATTGCTGATAACTAATTTATTATGAATTCCTTATAAGATGTTTACGGTAACGCTGTAAAAAATATATGACCGGTGCGCAAATAAGAGCAAAGATGTAAAGCGGATGACCTGCATCGAGCAATATGACCGATGACAGGCAAAATATGATCAGAAATATCATTAACCACAGAAAATACCTGCTGATAAGAAATTGCTTAAATACATTCATTATTTAACCGCCTTTTCTACACGTATTCCCGCATCAGTTACATAACTAAGCGGATTGTCCCTCATATTCTGTTCCAATTCAATAATATATTTACCTTTTAAAGGGAATTTATAGTTTTCCCTGAACAGAAGCTGGTAACTGTACATGTTTCCTGATCCGCTTCCCAGCCATTCACCATCAGGTAAAGCCAGTTTAAATTCCTTTCGCTCAGTTAGCCTTTTTCCATCAGGTCCGATAACATGGATCAGCAGAAAGATATTTGAATACTTATAATTTGAAGTATGGCGGAGGTTGAGATATAAATTATAGGGAATATCCGTGGCTTCGATAGTTAGCGGAATCCTGACCTT
>JBAZCD010000426.1:0-3230 GCA_041671205.1 Pedobacter sp. | reverse complement strand
GATCATTCATATCCTCACGGAAACAGGGCTCGTTAATGAGGTCGAAACTGAGCATCTTCTCAGATACATTGTTGAACCTCTTGGCCCACATTTCCCAATGTGCAAAAAGCGCCTGCTGGGCCTGTTCGTCTTTCCACAGATTATAGGGTTCATCGAAGCCGGCATTGATACAAAACCCGGGTACCCTGTGGAGGTTAAGGCTTACGTGCATCTTATACTTATTCGCCATGTAAACAAGTTTTTCTATTTCAGCAACGGCATCCTCGTTAAAATCCAGGACCTCTTCAGTGGTTATTTTCTTTGTCCGGTCTGTTCCCTGGTCAAATTTTAAATAACTTGGATACTGAATCGGGATGCGTATGAAATCAAATCCCCAGTCGGACATCCACTTAAAATCATCCTCAGTTGTGACACTTCTGCCGCTGCGTGGCAGTCTCATTGGTCTGGAAGTGTAAAAATCGAGCAGATTAAATCCACGCCAGCGCGGAAGTTTGTTCTTCGTTTTAAACGGAAGCGACAGATCTAATGCTGAAAGTCCTCCGGACAGACCTATGAGGGCACTCCCCATTCCGGCTGTTTTTACAAATGAACGACGGTCAAAATTTCCCATAACAATTAGTATTTTTAGTATTACTTCATATCATAAATACGTACATAGTCAACAATGAACTCCTGGGGAAAAATGGAATCATCTATGCCAGGTTCTCCCTCTCCAAAGTTTACCCAGAGTGCCTGATTAAGAATTAAATACTGCGGGGCAATAAATGGCCATTCGCCTATTCCTTCACCTTTTGACTTACATGAAAAATACATCTTGTCATCCATAAAGAAATCCATCCTGTCGGCAAACCACTCTACAGCGTATATATGAAAATCCTCATAAGGTTTTTCGTATGTTATTTTACCACCCCTGCCGGTTCCTTTTGTGTGATTATAATCTCTGGTGTGGACATTTGCAGCAACAGTATTAGGATCGTGTCCCCAGAACTCCATAATATCAATTTCTCCGCATGCTGGCCACCCTCCGGTCAGACCAAGAGTCCAGATTGCCGGCCACATACCTCTCCCCTGAGGAAGTTTTGCCCTTACTTCAGCACGTCCATATGTGAATTCATATTTACCTTTTGTATTAATCCTGGCTGAGGTATATTTTTTTACGCCGTCAACCTCTTCCAGACGTGTGGTAATTATCAGTTTCCCGTTTTCAACCCTTACATTTTTAAGATCTTTAGTGTGATACTGGGGTTCATTATTGGATCTTGCCTTGCCCGTTTCGAAGTTCCACCTGGTCTCATCAGGAAGTCCGTCTTTATCAAACTCTTCAGCCCATATCAGTTTTTTTGTCTGAGGTTCACTGCTGGTTAAAGGCTGACTCTGCGCCAGAACCGGCATAAATACAAGCAAAAGTGGAAATATTTTTTTCATGACTGTAATTTAGATTATTTTGGATTATTGAATGCTGATTTAGTATTATATTGTGTTGTGTAATATCCATGCGTCATTGCATAAAGATATTCTAAAAATATAAAACATGAATATGAAAACCAGGAACTTTTTCTTACCACTTTTTCTTGCGGGTATCGTCACAGGTACAATGCTACAGATAAGCTGCCAAAATGGTAAAAGCGAATACAGAGGGATCCCGTTTGCAGATTCTGTTTATAAATCAGGAGCACAAATAATTCCCGGCAAATTGCAGTGCGAATACTATGATTTTGGGGGAGAAGGCGTTGCTTTCCACGATACAGATACAATCAACTCGGGGAGCTGAAGGCTGAATCCTGCTGATGGTTCATACCTCAATGAATTCAGGATTAATGAGGCTGTTGACATTTCATATACAAAATTCCGTGATCCGGCAATTGACAACAGCCCGTTCAATTTTGCGGAACCTGAAAAAGATTCATTTTATGTAGGCTGGACAGCACCAGGGGAATGGACAAAATATACTGTAAATGTAAAAGAGACAGGAACATATGAACTTGGAATAATGTATACATCAAATCAAAATGGAAAGATATCTGTCTCGGTAAATAATATTGACAAAACCGGTCCGCTTCTTATTAAGTCAACATTTGTGGCTGCCGACACTATAGCGTGGAGGCAATGGCATCACTGGAACTATATTGATAAACTGGCCCGTATAGACCTTATAAAAGGAATTCAGACAATCACAATAAATACAATAGATATAGGCCAGATGAATTACGACTATATAATTTTTGAATTAATAAAATAGTATATTAGCTATACCAATATTATTAACCTTTGAACCAACCTAACCTGACTAATACAATTAAAGATGATTACAGATGCCCGATTTCAAAAACTCCCTGCATGGATAAAAAGAACCATGCTGTTTCTGAGTAAGATAAAATTTCCTTCAAAACTTGTCGTAATTGTAATTTCCGTACTGGCAACAATATGGTTCCTTGTACGTGTTATCCCTAAACCTTCAAGAGCAACATACCCATGCATGCAGGTTGTGGCTCCGATCATGTCGGGATTTGTTATCTGGTTAATATCACTTTCAGGAGCAGTTTTTGCATTCAGAAAGGCAAAATATAAACTACTGGAAGCAAGATACATAGCAGCAGTTTTATTCATTTTTATCGGGATTTCAGCTACCTGGCTTTTTATAACCCAATCGGCCGCTGAAACAAAAGCAGCCTCTCTTGAGATCTGGTATAAGCCCAATATACCGCTTGGTGTTGCAAAGGGGATCTATCCGGGCAGAGTTGCCTGGGGACACAATACAAAAATTGCTTCCTGGGACGGAACAACAGGCAACTGGTGGGAGGATCGTTTTAATAATCAGACTGAAACGGATAAACTTCTTACCCAGACACTGACAAGCCTTACAGGTATTAAGAGCGAAAAGAAATCATGGAATGCTCTTTTTCAGCATTTCAACAAAACAAAAAATAATTCAGCTGCAGGATATCAGTCCGGACAAAAAATTGCTATCAAAGTTAACCTGAACAATACCTATTCACATGAAAGCAACAATGAAATTAATGCAAATCCTCATCTGATGCTTTCTTTGCTGAAAAGTCTGATCAATGAAGCCGGAGTTGCCCAGGAAAATATTACAATAGGTGATCCCAGCCGTTTTATGACAAATAATGTATATGACAAACTCCATGCGGTTTATCCGAATGTACATTATATCGATCATAACGGAGGCGACGGACGTGAAAAAGCCACATTTGTTGAAAATGCAATACCAT
>JBAZCD010000425.1:0-3236 GCA_041671205.1 Pedobacter sp. | reverse complement strand
AAGACCATCAAGAAGCGGGATTTTAACATTATCAGCATCGCTTTAAATCCCTCCAGGCCTAAATTATACGAACAGATCAATTTGAGGGTAGATCAAATGATTGAAAACGGATTAGTGGAGGAAGTAAAAGGTCTATATGAATACAAACATCTGAATGCACTGAATACGGTAGGTTATTCTGAAATTTTTGACTACCTCGATGGAAATTGTTCATTGCCGGAAGCGATCGAAAAGATCAGACAAAACACCAGAAGGTTTGCAAAAAGGCAAATTACCTGGTTTAAAAAATCAGCAGATATGAAGTGGTTCGATCCTGGTGATTCGGATTCAATTATTAATTATCTTGATGACGTGCTCCTGAATCCTCCGAACGGGGAGCAAAAAAATTAAAGAACAGAAAGAGAAAAGCCAGCGTACTCATTATTTGTATCATCACTAAAATCTTTCCCTGATCATTTATGGGATGAAAATCACCATACCCAATGGTCACACCAGTTATTAAACTGAAATATAGCGCATCAATCCAGTTATGAGCCGGCTGATTCAAATAATCACCGGCCGCATAAACAACCCCAAAAGATGCGATCACTTCTATAAAATTGAAAAAAAGCAGAATGATCGATCGGTTAGCCATTTTACCATAGTCATGCTCAGGCAGAAATATCTTGTGAAAGATGTACAAAAAAGTCTCCAGAAGGAGGTAAATATTGAATGAAAAAAGCCAGGTATGATCCCATAAACTGTAGTAAAGTATAAAGAATGGCATTAATGTTTTAAAGATGACATACAACTCCCCTATAAGCTTCCTTTTATGAAGTGTTGAATTTTTGGTCAGTAATTCAATATAGATACCCGGAAATAATACTTTGGAACTAACCAAAAACAATCTGACAATACGTTCAATTCCAAAATCATGGTAATGAGTACTGTTCCATACATTTTTAATCTTTGTAAAATGGTGAGTATGTTCAGGGAGTTTTAATTTCCCTGACTCATGACTTCCAAAAACAAGTTTATTCAGGCGCTTTCTCACCTTAGGCCTGTGCTGCTGGACCACCGAAGTTCATTGGTAATCCGGGTTGTTCTGCATTGATCTTAATTCTGCCGTTCAGCGCTTCAAATTTTTCGATATTTTCTTCCAGCGCGATCATGAAGCGCTTTGCATGCTCAGGAGTTAAAACTATTCTCGATTTCACCCTTGCCTTGGGAATACCAGGCATAACCCTGATAAAATCCAATACAAATTCTGTGTTTGAATGTGTTATTACAGCGAGATTGGAGTAAATACCTTCTGCAACTTCTTCAGAAAGTTCAATATTTAACTGATTTTCGATGTTTTGCTCTTCCATATTATAAAGTTATAAATTCTGCAATCAAATTTTAAGCATATAAAAAAGTCCTCCCATAAGAGAGGACTTAAAAAATAGTACAAAACTTTAAGCTTTTGGCTTTAAGCCTCTGCTTCTTCTAATTTTGAAGCCAGTAATTTGTCGTATTCTTCCTGAGAACCTACAATGATACGCTCGTACTGACGTAATCCTGTTCCTGAAGGAATTAAGTGACCTACGATCACATTCTCTTTCAAGCCCAGCAGGTTATCACGTTTACCACTGATAGCAGCCTCGTTCAACACCTTAGTAGTTTCCTGGAAGGAAGCTGCAGAGATGAATGACTTGGTACCCAATGATGCACGGGTGATACCCTGAAGCATCTGACTTGATGTAGCTGCGATTGCATCGCGGGTTTCAACAAGTTTCATGTCCTTACGTTTCAGTACTGAATTCTCATCTCTCAGTTTACGTACCGAGATGATCTGTCCGGCTTTAAGGTTGCCTGATTCTCCCGGATCAGTAACTACTTTCTTATCATAGATTTCATCATTCTCCAGTTGGAAATCCCAGCGGTCAACCAATTCCTTTTCAAGGAAACGGGTATCACCTGCATCCTCAATCATTACCTTCTGCATCATCTGGTGAACAATGGTTTCAAAGTGCTTGTCATTAATTTTCACACCCTGTAAACGGTAAACTTCCTGAATACCATTTACCAGGTATTCCTGAACTGCCGCAGGACCTTTAATTGAAAGGATATCAGCAGGAGAAATTGAACCATCAGATAATGGCATACCCGCTTTCACAAAGTCATTATCCTGTACAAGGATATGTTTTGATAATGGAACAAGGTATTTCTTAACCTGACCGTCTTTTGATTCAATAGACATCTCACGGTTACCACGTTTTACTCCTCCCAGAGTTACAACACCATCGATTTCGGTAACAACAGCAGGATTTGATGGATTACGAGCCTCAAATAACTCAGTTACACGAGGTAAACCACCTGTAATATCCCTTGTTTTTCCTGTAGAGCGCGGAATCTTTGCAATAATCTGTCCGATCTTCACTTTTTCATTCTCTTCAACTGCAATGTGTGCACCTACCGGGATGTTGTATCCTTTTAAACCATTTCCCTTTTTATCCGCGACACGAATAACAGGGTTTTTGGTTTTATCACGGGTATCAATAATAACTTTTTCTCTGTGACCGGTTTGCTCATCAGATTCTTCACGGAAGGTAACACCTTCAATGATCGCCTCAAATTCAGCTTTTCCTTCAAACTCGGAGATAATAACCGCATTATATGGATCCCAGCTACAGATCTTGTCGCCTTTGGAAATCTTTGCACCATCCTTCACATACAAAAATGCACCATAAGGGATGTTGTTAGACATGATCATTTTATTGGTTCCGGGCTCAACGATACGGAATTCACCTGAACGTCCTAATACCACCTCAAGTGTTCCTTCGGTAGTTTCATGACTTACTGTTCTTACGTTTTCAAACTCAATTACCCCGTCAAACTTGGCATTGATCTGCGATTCAGCAGCAATGTTGGATGCCGTACCACCCACGTGGAATGTACGTAAGGTTAACTGTGTTCCCGGCTCTCCGATAGACTGTGCAGCAATTACACCCACAGCCTCACCCATTTGCACCCGCTTACCGGTTGCAAGGTTACGTCCGTAGCATAATGCACAAACACCACGCTTACTTTCGCAGGTTAATACCGAACGAATTTCAATTCCTTCAAGTGCTGAACTTTCAATTTTAACTGCTATATGCTCTTCAATATCTTCTCCTGCAGAGACCAATAGTTCTCCGGTTAAAGGATCATAAACATCATGTAAACTGGTTCTACCTAAAATACGATCGTATAATGGCTCAACGATATCCTCGTTA
>JBAZCD010000424.1:0-3243 GCA_041671205.1 Pedobacter sp. | reverse complement strand
TTGAATTAAACAGCATGATCATGCTCATGAAATGGAAGTGATCGCGGCTGAAATCAGGAGAGCCCGGGAAATTGCCGGTAAAAGAAAACGGGAACCTTCCTCTTGCGATTGGGGCTCCCGTTTCGACTTTTTTCGCAACCGTAGCTGCTAAAAAGTATAAGCTTTCAGTATTTTAACCGGCTCGTTGTCCATTGTCTTTTCAAACTTTGGTACCCGTTACCTTTTACCCTTATTTGCTGTCAATCCGTAGATCGCATACAACATGAAGTAATGCCTGTCTTTTGGAACTCAGATATTAAACCCTCTATCTTTCGATATTGAGCTGTCAGTTCTTAGTTTATTCTATCCTGAATCTGTGGGTAGTCCGGAGACCACTCAGATTTTTAGGATTTTTATCAGGCTGTCAAAGTACTTCGTTCTTATTAATACTAATGTAGGAGGCAGAGGCATCCGATTCAAATAAATATGCTATTATTTATGAACAGATTTTAAACACTAAATCGTTTGTTATTAACAGTTTACAGAAGGTAAAAACTTTGTTTAAATCAAATGGCTTATTTTTTTTGAACACGGCTTTCTGTAATTAACATCCAGGCAAATTAGAAGTATTCCACATTTATGATTTTCTATGATATTTTAAATGGAGAAAATATTCCTGATTTCTGAGATTGTGTATATTAAACTGATTTCTATTCAGGCCTGAATCCTGAATAATCAGGCAGTCCAGTTTTTTTATGTAATTAATCCATTCTCAGATTTATAACCGATCAGAATGGGTATTTTTGTTTAGTGAGCAGGAAATATTTATTTATCTGAATCTTTGATTTGAATGAAGCATACCCGGGAAATTAAAACTTTCATTTTCAGTCAGTACTTTTCAGAAGGGTTACGCATAACATTTGGTGTACTTCTCCCCTCTCTTGTATTTTTTCATTTAGATCAGCTATCTTTTGGTCTTACAATTTCACTGGGTGCAGTTTGTGTGAGTATTGCTGATAATCAGGGGCCGATCAATCACAAACGGAATGGAATGCTTTTTTGCAATATGTTCGTATTTCTGACTGTCATCCTAACCGGACTAATCAATAAGTATCCTATACTGATCGGACTCGAGATCCTTGTCTTGTGTTTCTTTTATTCCATGTTCTCTGTATATGGAAACAGGGCTTCTTCTATCGGTACCGCAGCATTGCTTGTTATGATTCTCTCCATCGATCAGGAAGTAACTGCTTCCAGTGGCGCTTTGGGACATGCACTGTATATTTTGATTGGTGGTATCTGGTATATGCTGCTTAGCCTCTCTTTATCACAATTCAGGCCATACCGGCTTGCTCAGCAGGCAATGGGAGAATGTATCAGAGAGGTAGCACAATATGTCAGACTCAAAGCGGATTTCTATGATAATGAAACAGATTTTGATGAAAATTATAAAAAACTGGTCCTTCAGCAGGTTGTTGTTCATGAACAGCAGGATTCTTTGAGGGAATTATTGTTCAAAACCAGGATCATGGTTAAAGAAACAACCTTTGCAGGCAGACTTCTCATTCTGGTATTTGTTGATATTGTGGATCTTTTCGAACAAACAATGGCCACTCATTATGATTATCAGGCCATACACAATACGTTTGGAAAATCAGAATCTCTCAGGGAATTTAAAAAGATCATCATAAAACTGGCTGAAGAGCTTGAGAATCTTAGTTTTTATGTTATCAGCAATGAAGCACCAAGAAGGCTTCATGATTTTAAATCAGAACTTGAAAAGCTAAAGTTGTCTGTTGATAAAGTTGAGGATTCGGGCATAAATGCACTTGTTCTTAAAAAGATCCTGATCAATATCAGGAATATGATCAACCGGCTTGATAAAATATATACTTATTTCCACCAGAAACATATCCCCGGTCAGGATATAAAGAATCAGGAGGATCTGGGCAAGTTTGTCTCTCATCAGGATTTTGACATCAAAATCTTCAGGGAAAATCTCAGTCTGAAATCCTCTATATTCAGGCATTCTGTACGGGTTTCCCTGATGTGTTTGATTGGGTTCCTGGTTTCCAAACTTTTTCCGGTTGGTCATCATAGCTATTGGATACTGCTAACTATTCTTGTCCTCCTGAAGCCTGCATACAGTCTGACCAAGCAGAGAAATGTAGAACGCCTGATAGGAACGTTGATTGGAGGAGTTGCAGGCGCACTGATCCTCATCCTTGTAAAGGACCAGACAGCCCTTTTTGTATTTCTGCTTATTTTTATGGTTGCTTCCTATAGTTTTCAGCGGCTGAATTATATTGTCAGTGTCCTGTTCATGACCCCATATATCCTTATTTTATTCAGTTTCCTGGGGGCAAATAATCTCAATACTGCCTATGAAAGGATACTGGATACCTTCATAGGATCATTTATAGCTATTATGGCGAGTTATCTGATCCTGCCTAATTGGGAGATCCATCAGTTAAAGGATTATATGCGTGAAGTGCTTCTGGCAAATTATCAATACCTACAAAAGGTAGCCGATGTTCTGACAGGAAAACCTCTTGATATAACAGCCTATAAATTAGCCCGTAAAGAAGTATATGTAAGTTCGGCAAACCTGGGTAGCGCATTTCAGAGGATGATCACAGAACCGAAAAGTAAACAGCAGAACAGTAAGGAAGTGCATAAATTTGTGGTATTAAACCATATGCTTTCTTCTTATATCGCAACGCTGATGACCAACCTGCAGCATCTAAACGGTTCAGGTGTAAATGATTTTCATATTAAATTGATTCGCAAGTCTTTATATACTTTATCTGAAGTAATACGAAATATGAAGGATATAGATTTTAGGGAACCTGAGATTGCAATTCCTGAAATTAAATTGGTAGGGAAACACTATAGTGAATCTGATTTATTGATGGAGCAACTGGAGTTGGTGAACAAATTAATTCTTGATATTCAAAAGTTAAGTCCGCATTAATTACTAATTTCTTTCTGTACGTTAATGATCCTTAATTCAAGAGTATCCAAATCGGTAAAACCTTTTGCGATCAGATAGAAACTGGTTTCAGCAGCTTCAGGCTCAATAGATTTAAATACCGAAAGTGCAATGGAAGGTTTTTCGGAATTCAGGATCATGGTTCCTGACTCAAGATGTCGCAGGCAGGCTTCACCGAATTTGATTCCAGTGGTATCCTTAATAGCATGGTAAGCCGTTTTTGAGAATGGAGCAAGCTGATTTATAGAACCCGCCCGATCTCCGGTTATCAT
>JBAZCD010000423.1:0-3249 GCA_041671205.1 Pedobacter sp. | reverse complement strand
GGAGCTCTTCACGGCCTTCCTGAGTTTCTGCAGAAGTGATGTAATGCTGAGGAACTTCTTCAAAGAATTCTAATAACGCCTTTCTGAATTTGGCCACACTCTGATCTGATTTTACATGCGACTGTTTGTCAGCTTTTGTAAATACAAGTTGAAAGGGAAGACCGTTTTCGCCTAGCCATGTACAGAATTCAATATCGATCTTCTGAGGATCCAGACGGCTGTCAATCAGGACAAAGACACATTGAAGATTTTCGCGGTTTCTGAGATAAAAACTGATAAATTTTGACCATTCACCCCGGTTGCTTTTGGAGGTCCGGGCATATCCATATCCGGGAAGATCCACCAGCTGCCAGTTTTCATTGATCAGGAAATGATTGATTAACTGGGTTTTTCCAGGTGTTTGTGAGGTCTTTGCGAGCCCTTTTCGCTGAACGAGCATGTTGATCAAAGAGGATTTACCTACGTTTGAACGACCAATAAAGGCATATTCAGGTAATTCAGGAGCCGGTAACTTGTCTGTTCTGGTATTACTGCATTGAAATTCTGCACTTTTGATGATCATCCGGTAAAGGTAGGACATTGCATGCAATGTTTAAAACCCGGGATTTTAATTCAATCGCTTCTGTTCATATTTTTAATGATTTCAATCAATTTTGACTTAAAGACTGCTTGCCGACTATAATCACAGTCTTTAATTCCCTTATCTTTGCTCCATATGTCGAAAACAGTAAGACCCTATCAGAATTCGGATGCTACCAAAAAAGAGCAGGTAGCGAGTATGTTTAACAATATATCGGGCACATATGATTTTCTGAACCATTTTCTTTCTCTTGGCATTGATATGATCTGGAGAAAAAAGGCCATTAAAGAATTGTTTTCTGATAAACCTTCTTACATCCTGGATGTGGCAACCGGTACCGGTGATTTTGCATTCGAGGCGATAAAAATTCTCAAACCCAGAAAGGTAGTGGGAGTGGATATCTCTGCAGGCATGCTGGGAGTGGCAGATCAGAAGATCATAAAGAGAAATATGCAGGATGTTTTTGAGGTTCGCCTGGGTGACTCTGAAAAATTATTGTTTGATGATGACTCTTTTGATGCGGTAACGGTGGCTTTCGGTGTTCGTAATTTTGAGGATCTTGAGAAAGGGCTTAGTGACATGCTTCGGGTATTAAAGCCAGGAGGAAAGGCCGTGATCCTGGAGTTTTCAAAACCGAAGGTATTTCCTGTAAAACAGGCCTATAATTTCTATTTTAAATATATCACACCGGCAATTGGCAGAATATTTTCAAAGGATAGCAGTGCTTATACCTATCTTCCGGAGTCTGTTGCTTCTTTTCCTGATGGCGAGAGTTTTAATAACTTAATGCAGAAAGTTGGATTTAAAAATACCAAATATCGTCCGCTGACGTTTGGAATTTGTTCCATATAT
The DNA here is from genome assembly GCA_041671205.1 of Pedobacter sp. Taxonomy (GTDB): domain Bacteria; phylum Bacteroidota; class Bacteroidia; order Sphingobacteriales; family Sphingobacteriaceae; genus Daejeonella. Next base: position 1,817 of record JBAZCD010000423.1, on the reverse strand, counting down.
ACCGGTATCAAATGAAGAAACTTTTCCTTCTGTGTGTTTTATTCATTTTTTCTTTAAATAAATCATCTGCACAGGAGAACTGGGGCGGAGGAGTGGATGGTGAACAATTACATTTTGGGTTTACTTTTCAATACGTTGCTTCAGAATTTAAGATACTTAAGGTTTCAGAATGGAAAGGCCCGTTTACAGACCCGTTTACGGGAAAACCCATGATTGACAGTGAAATGAGAAGTCTCAGTTCTCCGGTTACACCCGGTTTTGGATTGGGTTTTGTTTCAGATTACAGGCTGGGCAGTAAGGCCAACCTGCGCTTCACTCCGGGAATGGTATTCGCCGACAGAATAGTAAATTATGAATATTACGATCCTTCTTTCAATGTTCAGAGGAAAGTTCAGGCAACTCTCATGGATTTGCCATTAAGTGTCAAATTAAAATCGGACAGGAGAAAGAACTTCAGAGCTTACCTGATTGCCGGGGCTAAATATTCAATTGATATTACTTCCAAAAAGAAAACAGATGATCTGGCTTTGAGTCCTGAGGCAAAATACCTGAAAAACAATAAAAATACAATCTGGTATGAGGCCGGTTTTGGCTTTGACCTTTATTTTGAATTCTTCAAGATGTCTCCGGAGATTAAATTTGCACAATCCATGAAGAGTGTCTTGAGAGGGGATGACAGGCTTGAAAACCCATATACATCACCTATAGATAAGTTATTTATCCGTAATTTTCAGTTCAGTCTATATTTTGAATGAGGATTAGACCTTAATTTTCAGATTGATAAATTATTGTCATAATATGCTGTCTGCCTAGTGTTTTCCCATTCTTGTATTCTGCATTTTAGTGATTTGCCAGTCATTGCAAGCTCAGGATTATAGAGCTGATCTTTCCTTCGTATCCATTCCTACGGGCTTGGTAAGGAGTTTATAACCGATGTATTCAGGAGGGGCAAACAGTTAAAGATAGGTTTTACTAAAAGAGATAGTATCGGGAAAGGTTTTGGCAAAGATGAGCGATTTATAAAGGTCTATAACTCTTTAAATTCTAGAGATTTCTCCCTCACAGAAGAGGATAAAGGCATTGCTTTAAAAGCTCTTTTTGCTCTCGCGAAGGAATACACACATTACAGTAAAGGCAGTGTCCTGATTAATTTGCGTATGCACCGAACGCTGGATGAATTACTTTCAAAAGTTGCTGATCCCGCAGATAATGAGCCCGAAATTGAATCGGAACGTGCAAAAAACAGGGTAGTGCTTGATGGTACCAGTTATACTATTACTATCAGGACAGCCTATAAAGAGAAAAGTTTTCAGGTTAGTTCACCTACAACAGTCAGTCATCCCTTTATTTATCAAGTCATTCATCAGCCTTTGAACTTCATGAAGTTTTAAAGAATGATATTTAGGGTTGCCTTTTGCCTGAAATTCCTTAATTTTGGGTTTTAAAATCATTATGTCAAAAATAGCTTTAATAACCGGAGCTACTGCCGGAATTGGCGAAGCGTGTGCCCGCCTTTTTGCCCAACAAAATTATGACCTTATTCTTACGGGCCGTCGGACTGAACGCTTAGATGCCCTGGCTCAGGATTTGGTTAATAAATATGGCATTCGTGTAAATACACTGACGATGGATGTCAGGAATAAAGAAGAAGTTGAGAAGCTTGAAACCTTATCGGATAATTGGAAGAAAGTTGATGTGCTGATCAATAATGCAGGTTTATCGCAGGGAATGGACCCGATCAATGCTGGAAATACCCTGGATTGGGAGGTTATGATCGATACCAATATCAAAGGCTTGTTATACGTAACTAAAGTGGT
>JBAZCD010000422.1:0-3250 GCA_041671205.1 Pedobacter sp. | reverse complement strand
TGAACCTCCGCTTGTAAAGATCCCGCCGCCTTTTTTAACCGGAAAATTAAAAAGCTTAAGCAGCCAGTTCAGGGTGATGATCTCAATACCGGCAGCAGCGGCAGATCCTACCCAGCCTCCGGCGAAGATGTTAAAACCAGTGGCAAGGGTATCAGACATCACACTGATGAAATTGCTCGGACCCGGAACAAAGGCATAGGATTTTGGATGTGTCATGACATTACTTTGGGTCATCACATTTTCGAGCACAAATTTCAATACATCATTGGCAGGCATGGAATTTTCGGGTACTTCTTCCGAAAATAGCTGATCCATTTCTTTTCTTGTGGCATTTGCAACGGGCAGTTTTTGATCCTGAGTTTCAAAGTGCGCTACAACAGCATCAACAACCTTGTAGCCAAAGTCTTGCATTTCTTTCCCGGAAAGATCTAATCTTGCAGTTTTATTGGTTTTCAACAGGGATATTTATTGGTTAGGGCAAAATTAAGCTTTTTTTAACCCGATGGGAGATATAAAATACTTACGCAGATCAGTGTTCGGATCATTTAACCCGACTGCTTACTGAATTAGATATCTTGTAAAACGTAATTTTTCTTATTTTGCACCATGCTGTTTCGAGAAGTTATTGGTCAGAAGGAGATAAAGGAACAATTGATTCAATCAGTTTTTGAGAACAGGGTAAGTCATGCACAGCTATTTCTTGGTCCTGAAGGTTCCGGCAGTTTTGCGCTTGCCCTCGCTTATGCTCAATTCATTTCATGTACCGACCGGCAGGAAACAGACAGCTGCGGTATTTGTTCATCCTGCAGAAAATACAATAAGCTGATCCATCCCGATCTGCATTTCTCTTACCCCTTTTTCAGAGGCGGAGAAAAGGAAGATTCTATGGCCGACCTTGAGGAGTGGCGCGATCTGGTACTGAGCAATCCCTATTTTGATCTTGATGAATGGCGTCTTCGGCTCGATGCCCAGAATAAACAGCCCAATATCAATAAGGCCGAATGTCTGAATATTCTGCACCGGCTTTCATTAAAAGCCTTTGAATCAGAATATAAAACGATGATCATCTGGCTTCCTGAATATCTGAAGAACGAAGGAAACCGGCTTTTAAAAACACTGGAAGAACCAGCCAGTAAAACACTGATCATTCTTGTAGCCCAAAATCAGGATCAGATCTTAAATACCATCATTTCGAGAACACAGCTTGTTAAGATACCGGCCTTAAAAAATGAGGATATTACCCGATATCTGGTTGAAAATAAAGATATTTCTGATGTTCAGGCTTCCCGGATTGCTTATTTGAGTGAGGGCAATATGCAAACGGCCTTAAATTTTCTGAAAGAAGATGATCATGATGATTTTCGGCATTTTTCTTCCTGGATGCGGATGACATTTACTGATAAAGGGGCTCAGATCATTGAATTTGTTGATGAGGCATCCAAGCTTGGCCGTGAAAATCAGAAAAACCTGGTTCGCTATGGAATTCACCTCATCCGCGAATGTATTATGTTGCTGTCTGGTGCTGAATCATTAGTACATTTACAATCTGCGGAACTGGATTTTGTTAAAAACTTCAGTAAGCACCTGGATCTTGCCAAATGTGAGGCCCTGGTAAATGAATTGGAAAAGGCTCATTATCATATAGAACGTAACGCGAATCCTAAAATTTTATTTTTAGATGTATCTTTACAGTTCGTTAAAATTTTAAAGTTTAATACGCTCCCTTCGGGGACTCAATATATATTGAATTAGATATGGGATGTGGTAGTTGTTCAACAGGTGGCTGTGCCCCTGCCGGCTGCAAAAGTAATGGTTCATGCCTTACCAATGGTTGCAGTAAGTTAGATGTTTATGACTGGTTGTCGCATATGGATATGCCATCCAATTATAAACCATTTAATATCATAGAAATTAAATTCAAGGGCTCAAGAAAGGAATTCTTTCTAAATACAGAAAATTTATATCTGGAAGCAGGTGAGCTGGTTTCTGTGGAAACTACCTCCGGCGGATACGATATCGGTCATGTTTCTCTGACCGGTGAGCTGGTTCGTATGCAGCTCAAAAAGAAGCATATTCGAACCGAAGATGTTGTAAAAAAGATCTATCGTAAAGCGACCCCCGCTGATGTGGAAAAATGGAAAGTTTCAAAAGATCTGGAATTTGAAACTATGCACAAGGCCAGAGTTTTAGCCAAAGAACTCGGACTGGCTATGAAGCTTAGTGATGTGGATTATCAGGGCGACAGAACCAAAGCAACATTCTACTATACGGCCGAGGGAAGAGTTGATTTCAGAGAACTGATTAAAAAAATGGCGGAGACCTTCCGCATCCGCATTGAGATGCGGCAGATCGGAATGCGCCAGGAAGCCAGCCGTTTAGGAGGAATTGGTTCCTGCGGACGCGAACTTTGCTGTTCAACCTGGTTAACAGATTTTAAAACCGTTTCAACTTCTGCAGCCAGATATCAGAACCTTTCACTGAATACTCTGAAACTGGCTGGTCAGTGCGGCAAATTAAAATGCTGCCTGAATTATGAACTGGATACCTATATGGATGCCCTGAAAGATATTCCCGATAACGTGGAACGTCTGGAGACCATGACAGGAACTGTCAGACATCAGAAGACTGATATTTTCAAGAAACTGATGTGGTTTAGTTATCCGAATGATGAGAACTGGATCGCACTGGATATTGCCAGAGTTAAAGAGGTTCAGAAATTAAATAAAGAGGGTATCAAACCCGAATATCTGAAGGAGGAAGTGGCAGAGGCTGATAAGCCGGTTGTACCTAAGGTATTTGACTATGAGAATGTTGTTGGTCAGGATAGTCTGACACGCCTGGATAATAAGGGTGGAAGGAACAAGAAAAATAATCGGAAGAACCGGAATAAACCCAAAGGCCCGGCTGGTCCGCAGTCAGTTCGTCCGGATACCATTGAAAGAACCCCAAGGCCTCAGCCTTCCAATCAGCCGAAAGGGCCTGCCGCACCACAGGCAGAACGTACTGAAGGTCCGAACCGGAATAATAAGAGGAGAAAGAACTTCCGGAATAATAGTAACCGTGAGAGGCCGACGGGTGAAAAACCTACAGAATAAACAGAATGAAGCCGGATAAAAGATCGTTTTTATTTATTGTTTTAGTATCAATTGGCCTGGTTTCCTGTCAGGATAGGTTTGCAATTGTAGATACCAATATTGAACTTGATAAACATAACTGGTCATATACCGAAAAGGTCAGGATTCCGCTAACT
>JBAZCD010000421.1:0-3254 GCA_041671205.1 Pedobacter sp. | reverse complement strand
AATAAGTATAACAGAATCTTTGCAAAGATATTTTATCGCAACGGATTTGTGCTGATAAATATAAACTCTTTCTCTAAGAATACGCTTTCCTGAAGGGGGTATATAAAAATTATGGCTTTCATTTATTTCCCAGAATGAAGGTTTTAATTTGATAATTTTACACCGTAAAAATCATAATAATGGGACATGAAGATGAAAACCATAGGATGAAAGACAAGCCGGATGTAAATGATTCTGAAAAACAGGCTTTGAACGGTTATGTAAAATATACTGGTGTAGCATTTCAAATGATGGCAATCATCGGACTTTCGGCTTTTATAGGGTATAAGATTGACCTGTGGTACGAGCACAAAACCCAATGGGTTACGGCACTTGCATGTGTTTTAGGAGTCTTTTTGTCCATTTACCAGACCATCAGACAGTTAAAATCATGAATATTCTTCGTTTTTTGGTCTATTATCTTTTGTTTACTGCTGTTCTGGCAATAGCTCCCCTGTTGTTTCAATATTATTATCCTGAAATGGAATTGTTGATCCCGCGTTTCTGGGCTTTGTTCTGGATATTTGAAATTTTAACATTGAGTATCTATTTAATTGCATCCTGGAGGATGAAAGTTAGCGACAAAGCCTCAGGTCAGGCTCTGCTTGGAAGCGTTACGGTAAAGCTGCTTTTTTGTATGATAATAGCTTTTGTCTATATCAGTGCAAACACCGTTGAGCCGGTTAAATTTATAATCAATTTTTTTTATCTATATTTCTTTCATACAGTGTTTGAAATATATTGTTTGTTATGTAACTTGCGCAACCAAAAATTTAAGTAAATTCCTTATAATAAATGGATTTGAGCCATATTTTCAATTCAAAAAAATTCTTCAGCATAACTTTTTGTGCAGTTTTATTTTCGTTTTTGAGTTTTTCCGCTTTTTCTCAGGAGCATGCAGCAACAGATACAGCACATGCTTCATCAACAGAAGCTCATGATGCCAAACCAGAAAAAGAGGAAGATATATCTCAGGTAATTCTTCATCATATTGCAGATTCGCACGAATGGCATTTCTTTGGCCATGTTGCGCTTCCCCTGCCTGTTATTTTGTGGACCGAAAACGGACTGGTCAGTTTCCTTTCCAACAAGTTCGGACATAATGATCACGGTACTGAATTGCTTGATGCTGATGGAACCAGACTGGTTTATTTTCATGGAAAATACTACTACCCTGAATCGGTTAAAAGTGCAGATGGAACTTATATCGCACACAATAACAAAGGGGAGATCATGAATACCAGGCCTCTTGATATTTCTATTACCAAGAATGTGGTATCGCTGTTGATTTCTGTGACAGTTCTTCTGTTTGTATTTATCGGAATTGCCAATGCCTACAAGAAGCGTGAAGGCAAAGCGCCTAAGGGATTGCAGTCTATACTGGAGCCGATCATTATTTTTGTTCGCGATGATATTGCCAAGCCGCAGCTGGGGCATAAATACAAAGGCTTTATGCCGTATTTGTTAACGGTGTTTTTCTTTGTATGGTTAAATAACCTGCTGGGGCTAATCCCTTTTTTTCCGGGAGGTGCAAACTTAACCGGAAATATTGCAGTGACTATGATGCTGGCCCTGTGTACGTTTATTTTAACTACTGTAAACGGTAATAAGAACTATTGGGGGCATGTATTCACCCCGCATGTTCCATGGTGGTTATATCCATTAATGATCCCTGTTGAGATTATCGGTCTGTTTACCAAGCCCATTGCATTAATGATTCGTTTGTTTGCGAACATTACTGCAGGCCATATCCTTATTTTAAGTTTGATCTCTCTGATCTTTATTTTGAAATCGGTTCTTGTGGCAGGTATCGCAGTTCCTTTTGTTTTGTTTATCAGTGTGATTGAATTGGTGGTAGGTTTTATACAGGCATTTATCTTCACCATTTTGTCTGCTCTATTTATAGGTATGGCAGTGGAAGAGAAGCATGCCGAGCATTAATATGAATTTATTTTTTGTTTAATATATATTTAAAAATCAGATTATGATCGTTGGAAGTATCGCTGGTATTGGTGCAGGATTAGCTGCTATCGGAGCAGGCATTGGTATCGGAAACATTGGTGGAAAAGCTATGGAAGGTATGGCCCGCCAGCCTGAAGCAGCATCTAAAATTCAAACAGCTATGTTAATCGCGGCAGCATTCGTTGAAGCGGTAGCTCTATTTGCTGTGGTTGTTGCGTTCTTAGGAACAGGACAAGTAAACTAAAAAAATAAGGCCTGTGCGATTGGCGCCGGCCTTATTTTATTATTCTGAATGATTTATTAAATATTAAAGTAATGACATTACTGGCATTAAATCCATTAGTTTCTCCGGATCCGGGTTTGTTCATCTGGTCTACAGTAGCATTTTTACTATTGTTTTTCCTGCTAAGCAAATTCGCATGGAAGCCTATTGTACAGGCTCTTGATGAGCGTGAGCGTTCAATTGAAGATGCTTTATCGAAGGCAGAAATGGCTAAGGCAGAGATGGCTAAGCTGATCAGTGAAAACGAAGATCTTTTAAAAGAAGCCCGTTTAGAGAGAGACGGCATTCTTAAAGAAGCCAAAGAAATTAAAGATCAGATCATCCATGATGCGAAAGATTTGGCCAAAGCTGAAGGTGCTAAATTGATCGAAAAGGCAAAAGACGAGATCACTAACCAGAAACTTGCTGCAATGGCAGAGATCAGGAATCAGGTTTCAGGCTTGTCTTTAGCTATCGCTGAGAAAGTATTGCGTAAGCAATTGGAGGATCAGGACAAGCAGCAGGCTCTTGTAAATGACCTGTTGAAAGAAGTAAAACTTAATTAAGTTGACACCCGATAGCTATCGGGTTGAAAGTGGAGAATGGAGAGTTGAGAGTGAAGAATGGGGGTAGGACTTAACAATAGAAAGGCCTAACAACCAACAACTAACAACTAACAACTAATACGATATGTCAGAAATACAAGTTGCATCGCGTTACGCAAAATCTATCATTGACCTGGCTGTTGAGCAGAATGCGCTGGAGTTGGTCAGGAAGGATATTGAATTGTTTCTCGAGACATGCAAAGCTAACCCGGAGTTACAGGCAATTCTAAAAAACCCGATTATCAGTCTTGATAAAAAGGCAAATATTCTGGAAGGTTTATTTGGCGATAAGCTGCATAAGATGATCCTTTCATTCTTCCAGATCGTGATCAGAAAAGGCCGTTCAGAAATTTTATATGCTACAGCTAAAGAATTTATCAGCCAGT
>JBAZCD010000420.1:0-3260 GCA_041671205.1 Pedobacter sp. | reverse complement strand
TCGGTGATCTGGCACTGGTTGGTGTTCCATTGAGGGGACATATCATGGCTGCCAGACCCGGACATGCAGCAAATATTGCTTTTGCAAAGAAGATCAAAGCGCAAATCAAAAAAGAAAAGACCAAAAAGCATGTGCAGGTGTATGATCCGAGTGTTACGCCATTATATGACGTGGTTCAGATCATGAATATTTTGCCTCACAGACAGCCTTTTTTGTTTATTGACAAGATTCTTGAACTATCCAAAACTCATGTGGTTGGGGTGAAAAATGTAACCATGAACGAAGAATTCTTCAAGGGACATTTTCCGGGCGCACCGGTTCTGCCGGGAGTAATTCAGATCGAGGCTATGGCACAAACAGGGGGAATTTTAGTACTCAGTACCGTACCTGATCCGCGTAATTACCTTACTTACTTCTTAAAGATAGATAAAGTAAGATTTCGGGCACAGGTCTTACCCGGGGATACCATTGTTTTCCGTTGCGATTTAATGGAGCCGATCAGAAGAGGCATTTGCCAGATGAAAGGTGTTGGAATGGTTGGTGAAAAAATAGTTGTTGAGGCAGAAATGATGGCACAAATAATCAGAGTTAAAGAAAGCGAAGCAAGCGTATGATCCAACCCTTAGCATACATACACCCTCAGGCCAGGATTGCCGACAATGTTGTTATCGAGCCATTCGTAACTATTTACAAGGATGTAGTTATTGGTGAAGGAACCTGGATCGGATCAAATGTAACCATCATGGATGGTGCCCGTATCGGGAAAAACTGCCGGATATTTCCTGGTGCCGTTATTTCAGCTCCGCCTCAGGATATGAAATATAAGGGCGAAGCCTCTACTGTAACCATAGGAGATAATACCATTATCCGCGAATGTGTAACCCTGAACCGGGGCACTGCACTGGATAAAAATACAACGACAGTCGGGTCAAACTGCCTTTTAATGGCATATGTACACATCGCTCATGATTGTGTTATCGGAAACAATGTAATTATTGCGAATTCAGTACAATTGGCAGGACATATTGAAGTTCAGGATTTCGCTTTTATTGGCGGAGCTTCTGCTGTTCATCAGTTCGTTTCAATAGGTGCGCATTCAATCATTTCAGGCGGTTCGCTGGTACGCAAAGATGTACCACCATATACCAAAGCAGGAAGAGAGCCTTTATCTTATGTTGGGATTAATTCTGTTGGTTTGAGAAGAAGGGGCTCTACTTCAGAGCAGATCAACGAGATACAGGATATTTATCGGACTATTTTCCTAAAAAAATTCAATATTACAAGGGCATTAGACATTATTGAAACTGAACGTGAACCCACTGAGATACGGGATGAGATCCTTGATTTTATCCGTAATTCTAACAGAGGTGTCATGAAAGGCTTTGGTAATTCCTAAACCCTGAAATCCAAGCGGCTTTGCAGCATATATGAGAATAAGCCTTGAACACATTGGCCGCCGATTTAACCGAGAATGGATTTTCAGGGATGTGAATTATGTATTCGAAAGTGGGTCTTCCTATGCCATTCTGGGTGCGAACGGAGCCGGTAAATCTACTTTATTACAGGTTATTTCAGGTAGTCTGGGCAGCTCGGAGGGAATAATTTCCTACACTAAGAATGGTATTTTGCTGAATCCGGAGAATGTTTTTAAGCATTTGTCTATGGCTGCACCCTATCTGGAACTCATCGAAGAATTTACACTGAGGGAACTCATTGATTTTCATTTCCGGTTTAAGAAATATCGTGCCGGACTCGACCGGGATAAGCTGATCGACCTGCTGGCTTTGAAAAAATCTGAACATAAGGCTATAAGATATTTTTCTTCCGGAATGAAACAGCGGGTAAAACTTGCCCTGGCTTTTTGTTCGGATGCGGATATGATCTTATTGGATGAACCTGCGTCAAATCTGGATCAGCAGGGACTGGAATGGTATCTCTCGCTTGCTGAACGGTTTTCTTCAGACCGACTGCTGATCGTTTGTTCTAACCAGATACAGGAGTATAGTTTTTGTAAGGAGCAGCTGAATATTGTAGATTATAAATAAGAGTAATTCTTTCCAATTTATCCATCATTCAAAACGCAGTGAGGAAGAGGAATCTGTTTAACAAAACTTCATTCGCTTAACAAAACCAATTATTGGAAATTTAATAAAATGCCCATATCTTTGCGGCTCGAAATCAGCAAAATTTTATGGCAAAGGCTTCAGAAATAAAATCAGGGAATATTTTACGTTATAACGGCGAATTGGTAACAGTGGATGAAATTATTCACCGTACACCGGGTAAAGGCGGTGCTTTTTACATAGGTAAACTACGAAATATTAAGACTGGTAAAATTGTTGAGGCCAGAATGGGAACAGACGAGCAGGTTGAAATTTGCCGTGTTGAGACCAGTGATTATCAGTATCTGTATGAAGAAGGGGATTACTTCGTGATTATGGACAATACAACATTCGAACAGTTCAGTGTTGAAAAAGCCTTGTTTGGCAATGCTGCTAAATTCCTGAAAGAAGGAATGAATGTGATCGTATCTTTCGAAAGCGAAGAGCCGATCATGGCACAGGCACCAACCAGTGTGGAGCTTGTTATTACTTATACAGAGCCTGCAGTTAAAGGAGATACATCAACAAATGCCTTAAAAAGTGCTACAGTTGAGACTGGAATCGAGATCCGTGTGCCTCTTTTCGTAAATCAGGGAGACAAAGTGAGAGTGGATACGCGCACAGGAGAATATATAGAAAGAGTAAAATAGTTTTTAGTTTTATTTAGTTTGATTGATCGGTCTTTTCATCAGGGAAAGGCCGTTTTTTTGTGCTTAAATTAGCCGGAATTGTTTTTTACTTTCGTAATGTGGATAAAGCGACACTCCGAAAATTATTCTTAGAAAAGCGTCAGAACCTTACGCGCTCGCAGTACTGGATGCTGACTGATGAGCTGATGGAGCAGGTAAAGCTCTTCAACTGGCTGCATTTCAGCATGGTTCATGTCTTCATGCCCATCAGAAAGCATAATGAAGTGGATACATTCTCCATTCTGAACTATTTCAAGCATGCTGTCCCTGAACTGAAAATCGTGATTCCCCGAACCAATTTTGAAAAGCTTGAAATGGAGAATGTGCTTTTTGATCATGAGTATACCATTTTGGGGCGAAATAAATTTGATATCCCTGAGCCTATTCATGGAAAGGTCATTCCGGCCGATCAGATCGACCTGGTGTTTGTTCCCCTTCTGGCATTTGATAAGCAGGGTAACCGGGCGGG